>JAHJQP010000019.1 GCA_018819165.1 Pseudomonadota bacterium | reverse complement strand
GTCCGCTTTTCTCCCTTGTCCTGGACCTCGGTAACAGTAATAATGTTTACGTCATGGAGGTACCATATGGCGCTCTGATAGTTGGACTGGGACAGGGCTTCCGCCCTCCGGATCTCTCCCTTACGGTACATCCTCGCCCCAAGACCCCGGATGTACTTCAGCCAATCCCTTTCCGCCTTCGGCCCCTTCCGGAGATAGTAACACCCCCGGACGACCACCCAGTAGGATTCCATATAGTTGTGGATGAGACCCGCAAAGGGAAGCAAACTGGTCCTCCCCCGCCCCTTCACCTCGATCCAGGCCCTCTCCTCCCTGTCGAAACCCGCGATCATTCCCCGGTCGCGCAGATAGGAAAGGGTTTCCCGGACCTCGTCCAAATCCTTCTTCCGATCGTCAAAAATGAATTCATGCCTGAACAGGCGTTTGAAAAATGAATAATCATCGCTGATCCGGTTGACGGGGATCATATCCTCCGGACTCGTCAGGATGGAGGTCGCCACAAAAATCGCGGGAAGGAAGTAGTGCAGAATATTGTTCTTGTAGTACTCGAGATTCATCCGTTTGTCGTCCTCGAGGGAATAGACGATTTCCTCAATTTCCTCTTCCTCATCTTCCGCCCCCATGCGGGAGATGAGCCCCGACTGAGCAAAGAGGTTCAGCGCCTCTGCGACCGCCATTTCCCGGTCGGCAAAGGTCATGGCGAAGGAGACCCGGCGGGAGGAGAGATAATCGTGGAACAACGCAAGGACCTCCCTGAGCTCCCCGAGAGAGATCCCCCTCCGGTCGTAACAGAGGAGACCCGCCGCGGTCAGGGCAAAAGGGGTGACCACGGAGACCTGATTGATGGCCCGGACGATCGTGTAGCCGATCCGGCGGTAGAGGCTCTGCCTCTCCGCTACCGTCATCTCTTCGATGGGTTTTTCCTGCTCGGCCAGATAGGATTTGAGAAGGATCGGGTCCCCGACGTTCATGTAAACGCGCCCGTAGCGTTTCCGGAGCAGCTTGCCGCTTTTGATCATCTCCGTGGCCTTCTCCTTCTCCTTGGGAGCGCCGCCAAGTTCCTTCAGGTAGGCATTCTCCTCGATCACCCGGTCATAGCCGATATAGACGGGAATCGCCGCCAGATCCTCACAGGCCTTTTCTCGATAGGCCTGGATGATCATGGAAAGAAGACCATACTTGGGCATTACCATCTTTCCCGTCCGGCTGCGTCCGCCCTCGATGAAGAATTCCAGAGGCAGTCCCTCTTTCAGCAATACTTTGACATACCGGGTAAAGACCTCGGCATAGAGTTCGTTTCCCTTGAAGCCCCGGCGCAGAAAGAAGGCTCCCGATTTCCGGAAGATATAGCCCATAGGAAAGAATGAGAGGTTCGTCCCGGCCGCCACGAACGGCATCTGGATGTTGTTCTTGAAGAAGATGTAGGAAAGAAGCAGATAATCGATATGGCTCCTGTGGCACGGGATGATGACAAAGGGCATCTTCTTGGAAACCTGACGAATCTTCGCAATGCCTTCCACGTCCACCACCAAGCCGTCGTAGATGTTGTTCCAAAGCCAGGTGAGGATTTTCTCCCAGATCTCTATGAAGATCTCATTGTAATCGGAGGCGATCTCGTCCAGATATTTTCTCGCCTCCTTCCGGACGGCATGGAAATCCCTCTTCCCCTTATTTTCCTTCACCGCCGTCTCTTCCATGAAGGCCACGAGCTCCTTGTCCCTGAGTACCATCCCGATGATCTCTTCCCGTGACTTCAGGATCGGCCCTACGATCGCCGCCTTTTCCTCATCTATCCGGGCAATCAGCTCCCCGCGGAGCTGCCGTACCAGTTCCTCCCGGGATATACCCTCCCCGGCCTTCATGAACTCCGTTAGATTGACCGGCTCGGCGGAGGTTACGGAGGCCTTGTTGGAATACCTGAGGAAGGTGACGACCCGCTGCAGGGGATCGGTCGTGTCGGTCTGACCGAAGAGAATGTTGATCAGGCTTTCTTTTTCTTTTTCCCTTCGCCGCCCGTAGGTGATCAGTTCCGGACAAAGAAATATCGGCACGTCGGAGGTTTCCTGAACTTCCATCAACTGGGACAGCGCCTCCTCCACAAAGGGGTTTTCAAAGATTTCCGAGTACCCGAGATAGATGATGGAGCTCTTCTTTTCCCGCGTGAGCTCTTTCAGATGGTCTTTCCTTACGGGATCGAGATCGGTCCTCTTGAAGATCCGCCGGGAAAGATGGGACATGATCACCCGGAGGGCCATAAAAAAGGGCTGCCAGGTGAGCATATTGATGTCGTGACAGTAAACGGGCCGCGGGATCCCTTTACGCACGGAGAGATCCCGAAGAATGAGGCTGTTGAGCTGGCTTTTGTTCTTCAGGGCATAGACGACCACGCCCTTTTCCGAGAGCGACTTCATATCCTCCGCCGTCTCATCGGCAATCCTGACCTTGGAGAGCGCCTTTCTGACCAGCCAGGAGAGGGGGAAATTGTCCTCGGGGTAGAGACTTCCCGCGTGGTAGACGCCGATCTCCGTGGTCCATGATCTGATTGCCGACAGAAAGGACATGATCTCTCTCAAGCCCTCCCCGTTTCTAAAAATACAGGCAGAATCCTCAGGGCTGTCTGCAGCCGCATGGAAGTCTCTCCCGTCCAGGTTTTCACTGGCCGTTCACCTGAAATTCCTCCGGGAAGCGTTTCTGCATGGTCGCCTCGACAAGCGCCCGGATTTCTGAAGAGGAGGAAAGCGTCATTACCTTGTTCAGGAGGGTCTTCGACTCCTTCAACGTGGACCCCCGGACGATCTTTTTCACACGGGGGATGGCCAGCGGATTCATGCTCAGCTCGTCGAGTTCCAGTCCTAACAGGATCATTGTATAGGTCGGATCCCCCGCCATCTCCCCGCACATCGCCACCCGGATACCGGCTTTGTGCCCGATATCCACGACCTGTTTGATCAGGCTCAGGACGGCCGGATGGAGTGGTTCATACAGGTAGGTGACCCTTTCATTGATCCGGTCAATCGCCAGAACATATTGGATGAGGTCATTTGTTCCGATACTGAAAAAATCCACCTCTTTGGCCAGTTCCTCGGCGACGATCACCGCCGAAGGGACCTCGATCATTACCCCGATTTCGATATCGTTCCCGACAGCCACCCCTCTTTTCAGCAGCTCATTTTTCACCTCGTAAAAGATCCGTTTAGCCTCAAGGATCTCCTCGATACCGGAAATCATCGGGAACATGATCCGGAGTTTCCCCCGGTCGCTCGCCCGGAGGATCGCCCGGAGCTGGACCTTGAAGAGTTCCACCTCCTTCAGGCAGAACCGGATGCCCCGAAGCCCCATCTGCGGATTCAATTCACGGGAAGTCTGGGCGTTCGGGAAAAACTTGTCGCCGCCCAGGTCGAAGGTGCGGATGGTCGACCAGGAAAGGCCCTCGACACCGACCACGGAGCGATAATTGGCGAGATGATCCTCCTCGTCTGGGAGTTGCTTCCGGTTGATGTAGATAAACTCCGTCCGGTAAAGCCCGATCCCGTCCGCCCCGTGGGCAATTGCGGAAGGGATCTCTTCGATGAATTCGATGTTGCCGCCGATTTCCACACTGTAGCTGTCCTTCGTCACTGCGGGCAGTTTGGCGTAATCCAGCAGATCGTCCTGGGCTTCCTCATACAGCCGCTTCTTCTCTTCGTAGCGCTTGCTGACCTCCGGATCGGGACGGACGATCACAACCCCGGCGGAACCGTCTATGATGATGTCATCGTTGGTCTGGACAGACCGGGTGATGTTCTCCAGCCCCAGCACGGCGGGGATCTCGAGCGACCGGGCCACAATCGCCGTATGGGAGGTCTTCCCGCCCATGTCCGTGGCGAATCCGAGCACCCGGTCGATCTTCATCTGCGCCGTGTCGGCGGGCGACAGGTCGGTGGCGATGATGATGAACCCTTCCCCCATCTCGACGACCGTCAGGTTTTTTTCGCCGAGATTTGTGATAATCCGCTGCCCGGCGTACTGGATGTCGCTGATGCGCCCGCGGAGATAATCGTCCTCCATCCTGTCGAAGATCTCCCGATATTTGTCGATGGTCATCCGCACAGCCCATTCGGCATTGACAGACATCTCCCGGATATTCCGGATGGTACGGTCGATGAATTTCCGATCCCGCAAAATCATGATATGGATATCGATGATGTAGAGCGGCTGCATCCCCCCGCCCAGATCGCTGAGCTGATTCTTCAGCTCGATGAGCTGTTTTTCCGATTCCCTAAGGGCCTTTCTGAAACGCCTGATCTCTCCGGCGATCAGGGATGGATCGTTCAGCTTGTAAAGGGGAACCTGGGCATCCCGGCGGTCGAAGAGGTAAGCCTTGCCGATGACAACGCCTGGTGAAACGCCGATCCCCTTCATCACAGTAGTTTCTTTCAGATCATCCTCACCCATGAAATCCTCTATCCCCACAGATCGGACAACGGTCATGACCGCCGCACCGTCACGCTTCCCCGAATTTCTCCGCAATCAGCCGCGCAAAGGCCTCCATCGCCTCTTCCGCGTCGGCGCCCTCTGCACGAATCGTCAACCGGCTCCCCCGGGGACAAAACAGGGTCAGGATGCCAAGGATGCTCCGCCCGTTGACCTCGACCCCGTCCTTCTCCAGGAAGATATCCGCTTGGAAGCGATTGGCCGTTTCGACCAGTTTGGCGGCTACCCTGGCATGAATTCCCAGCCTGTTCGCGATATCAAATGTCCTTATCTTTACCATATCAGATGGACAGCACCATACACAAGACGGTAATTCAGTAGAGGATCTTGACCGGAAAGATTCCCCTGCAGAAACACAAAAGTGTGTTCCGGAACCTATCGATGGCGTTGCCTAACATGAATGGTCGGTGAAGTCAATCCATTGCCTCCATGATCACATCAATATTTATGAGATTCTGACCAGACATGATGCGTGAACGGGATGGGGGCCACAGCCGAGATACGCATTTTTTTCGCATTTTTTTCTTGACAGACAGTATTATTTTTGATAGCAAAGCGCTCCTTTAAGGAAGGGAATAACCGACCCGACTTGGCCATGAATTTGGTATTGGAAGCGGGTCGGTTTTTTTAGAATAAAAACTGATCCGTCGAAGAGGAGATTAACATGATTTGTCAAACCATCAAGAGCGGTGCAGAGTGCGGCTTCATGACGAAGAAGGGCTGCGGATTCAACGGTGGAAGCTGTCACGATATCATCGACAAATGTGAAGGATGCAACAAGGTTATCGAGTGTGAAACGGGCAAGTATTGCCGGGTTTATCCGGATCCGGCCGGAAAATGGCGGACCGGAAAATGCCCGACGGCCTCCCATCTGAAGACGGACGTCAAAGATGCGGCGCAGAAAGTCAATCCGCTGAAGGCCTCCAAGCGGGCAAACAAGAAGTAACTTCGGGAATGCAGCCGCGTGTCTCCCATCCGCCTTCCGGTTTCCGGCGGGCAGGATGCAATCGATAAAAAAAGGCCGATATGAAACCGGAAGGTTTCCGTCGGCCTTGTGTTTTAGTGCTGAGATTGGCGACCTTACGACTCGCCGAATTTTTACGAAGCAGTCAGGATCCGCTGACGATGTCTCTGATCTGCCGTAAACCTTTTTCTATTTCCGTAAGGAGCTCTTCCCTTCTATCACCGGCGGCCGCAAATACCCCCGACCGCATCTTCCGGAGCTGTTTCCTGGCCCCATTGATCGTGAAATTCTCCTCGTAGAGGAGTTTTCTGATCGTCAGCAACTCCTCGACATCCCTTCGTCGATAGAGTCTCTGATCGGATCGGGTGCGGATCGGTCTGACCGTTTTGAATTCTGATTCCCAGTAGCGGATCACGTAAGGCTGGACATTCAATAACCGGCTGACTTCGCCGATCCGGAAATAGGACTTATCGGGAATCGACCTGTTCATAATCAAATCCCAACATCATGCATGTCGACCTCAGTCCTCAGCCCTTGATGTGCCGCCGCTTAAGAATTGACGGCTTCGTAAAAAGTCCAAGACCTCTTTCGGCGTTGCGCTTCATCCCTCCCCCGCCTTCGCGGAGGCAGGCCTGCGGCGTACGCAAAAGTACGCCTTATTCCTCAGGACTCGCGCGCCTTGCCTCTGGATCTTTTTACGAAGCCGACCCCATTTAAGGCTTTACCAACTTTTTTACGAGAGCGTCATAATTCAAAAGGGCTCTGATTAATCGTTAAGCGCCTTGCGAAAGACCTGACTGGACTTGAATGTCAGCACCCTTCGGGCCGAGATGGCGATCTCGTCACCGGTCTGGGGGTTCCTTCCCCGCCGGGATTTCTTCTCCTTGACGACAAAATTTCCAAAACCGGAAATTTTGATCTTCTCACCACTCGTCAGGTTGTCCTTGATGATATCGAAGACCGACTCGACGATCCGCGCCGAATCTTTCTTCGAAAATCCCAGCTTCTCGTAAACATCCTGAATGATATCGATCTTTGTCATTTTCTGCCTCCTCCGGTTGTTACAGGTTGGTCTGTTCTTATCTCACTGACGCCTCCGTTGCCTGCACGATCTTCTGCACAATCCCGCCGTGGATCTCATTCACCTCTTCATCGGTCAATGTCCTCTCCGCGCTGCGATATGAAAACCGCAGTCCCAAACTCTTCATCCCCGCGGGGATGTTTTGGCCTTCATATACATCAAAAATTTGAACTTTTTCAAGTAATTCTTCAGGGAAATCTTTCGCCAGCCGGAGCAGTTCTCCCGCCTCCAATTCGCGACGGATCATAAAGGCCACATCCCGCGAACTCGACGGAAAACGGGGAATGCTGCGGAATGGCGCCTTTGCGGAATAATATTCTGTTAGGCGATCCAGATCCAGTTCGCATACCACGATCGGACCGGTCAGATCCACGCGGGACAGGACGTCCGGGTGAATCTCTCCCAGAAAGCCAACCGGTTCGTTCCCGCTGAACACGCCGCAGGATTTCCCCGGATGCAGAAAGGCCTCATGGATGCCGGACTTGAATGACGGAGCGGGTATCCGAAGCGCATCAAGGATGTTTTCCACACATCCTTTCATATCATAGAAATCTGCATGCAGATCCCGGGAATGCCAGCGGTCTTCGTAACGCAGTCCCGTGATGAGACAGGCCATCCGGTTCTGTTCCAGGGGCTGCTTCCCCTCCTCATGCCTGATGAAGGTCCTGCCCACCTCAAATATCTTGAGATCGAAGCGGCCGACATCGGCGTTTCTTTTCGCGTTGAGTAGAAGACTGTAGATCATGGTGGTCCGCATGACCGCCTGTTCTTCCGTCAGCGGGTTTCTGATCCTGACCTGGCAACGCCGCTCGTCCGTTTCGCCGAGCCCGAGTTGATCGACGGCCTCCGGTGCAATGAAACTGTAGTTGATCGCCTCCCCATAGCCGGCGCCGGTCATGATTTCCCGCACCCGCTCCTCGACCGTTCTCTTGCCGTCCGTGATTCCGGCAACAACGGACACCGCAGGCAGGGTCACCGGCACCCTGTCGTATCCGTACAGACGGGCAATCTCTTCGATGAGGTCGATCTCCCGCGTGATATCCACCCGGCAGGTCGGGGGAGTCACCTTGAAAGCCCCCTCTCTATCGCCGGCCGGATCGACCGCCATCTCCAGGCTTTCGAGGATGCGGATCATCTCCGCTTCGGGAACAGCCGTACCCAAGATATCGCGCACCCGCTGCACATGCAGGGGGATGTCGCACGCCGTCTCAACCCTCCGGGGATACTGATCGATCGCATTTGCGCAGACCGTTCCACCGGAAAGCTCCGCCATGAGACGGGCCGCCCGGTCGAGCGCCCGGATCACCCCTTCCGGATCAATCCCCCGTTCGAACCGGAAGGCGGCGTCGGTTCCCATGGCCAGCGCCCGCGAGGTCTTGCGAATGGAGGAGGGGTCGAAATAGGCACTCTCCAGAAGGATCGTCTCCGTATCCGACTGGACCTCGGAATTGAGTCCGCCCATAACCCCGCCGACGGCCACCGGCTTGACACCATCGCAGATCATCAGCGTGTCGGCCCGCAGGGTCCTTTCCTTTCCGTCGAGGGAAACGAATTGCTCCCCCTCCCGGGACCTCCGGACCACGATCCTCCCTTCTTCAAGAAAGCGGAAATCGAAGGCATGCAGGGGCTGGCCCATCTCCACCATGACAAAGTTGGTCACATCCACGATATTGTTGATTGAGCGAAGCCC
>JAHJQP010000111.1 GCA_018819165.1 Pseudomonadota bacterium | reverse complement strand
CAGTTGAGAGAAACCATCCATGACGTATTCGACGGGTGGCGGTGCAACCAGTCCTTGGGGTATTGGTCTTGATTTGACAAGCCAGAGTCCCAAGTGCTTGAGGATGGTCTTGATCACTTCCTGGTCTTCGATGAAGCTGATGATCCTCATGGGGCCCTGGCATTTCGGGCAGACCAGGGGATCTACTTCGTATATTTTTTGAATCAGGCGCGCCCAGTTTTTCCTGAAAGCCTTTTCGTTTCCCTGAGGTTCGAGGATGCAGGGGATGGCGTCATCAATGCCTTTCTGTTGCCGTTTTCCCCGGGAGATATTACTGTAATAGCCGTAGTACCGCACCATCTGCTCTCCCCTGTTCGGGATGTGCGAACACATGGCGGCGAGCCATTCCATAGCCGGGAAAACCTTGGGGGGATTAAATCCGGAAAATCTCCAAAGCTCTGAATAGCAATGACCGCGCCGGGAACAGGTTCCTTCTCCGGGACCGCCTCCTGCAGAAAGACCTTCAGGGATTCCCAGGCGCAGCGGCTCAGATCGGCAAGAAGCTTCCTGTTCCCCGATCGGGTCGAGGACAGGCTCCGAGAAAGTAACGGCGGAGGATCTTCGGGATGCTGATACCCTAAAGGGCACGCGAGACAAAATGCCGGTGGGGAACCTTTTTGAGTACATCCATGCACAGCCGCTCCCCGAATTCCACCACCCGCTTCTGATGGCAGGAGGGGCAGAAATGACGGCGCTTGCAGGAGAAGGCCAGAAGATACTCATGTACAAGCCCATGCCTGCCAATGTAGCGGGCAATGACGTTAATAGGAGTTGCCGGGGGATAGGCTCACCGAGCCGCCTACTTGAACAGGTTGCGGAAGAAGTCCCCGACGCTACGCATTCCCTTGCGGAGGGCATCCACGACGGGGTTCACGGGATGGCGAGGGCACGTTTCCTTCGGCGCTGTCCCCGTGAGGTAAGCCTCCCGCAGCGTTTGAGGGCATGAGGCGGTGGCGAGGTACCCGGACTCGGGATCGATCACAGCGGTCTCCACCCCCTTCGGCCGGGTCAGGGCTAGCGGCCCGGATTGGGGGTAGAGGGCTCGCAGGAACCGCGCCCAGATATGGAGCGCTCCGTGCGCTCCGGTCAGCCCCGTATCTGCGCCGGAGTCGTACCCCACCCACACGGCGCAGACCACGTCGGGGGTGTACCCCACGAACCAGGAGTCCCGGTTGCCATCCGTCGTTCCAGTCTTACCCGATGCCGGGAAGTAAATCCCCAGCGTCTTTGCCGATTTTGCCGTACCGCGCTCCAGCACCCCCTCCAGCGCATACCCGGTAAGGTACGCCGCTCGCGGGTCGAGTGCCCGTTCCTGGTGAACCTTCTTCGCCGTGAGGATATCTCCGTCCGCCGTGGTCACTGAGAAGAGGGGAAACGGGTCGAAACGGATACCCCCTGAGGCGATCGCCGTGTATGCATAGGCGAGCTCCACCGGCGTGACTTCGAAGCTCCCCAGTGCCATCGATGGGACGGGTGAGAGTAGGCTTGTGATACCCACCGCACGCGCGGTTTTGAGCACTTCCTTCAGCCCGACGTCGTTCGCCAGCCGGACGGTGGCAGTGTTTACAGAATCCTCGATTGTTTTCCGAATCGTGATCTTTCCGTACGTCTTTCTGTCGAAATTCGACGGAGTCCACATCCCCCCGGGAGTAGGGATTGACAGCGGCTCGCCGGACACGATTGTAGAGAGCGTCTTATCTCCCTTGCCCTGCGTCGACAGCGAAAGCGCCGTGAGGAGGACGAAAGGCTTGAAAGCGCTCCCCGGCTGACGTTTCGCGTCTGCCGCCCGGTTGAACTGGGTTTGCCCGTAACCCCGTCCGCCGACCATGGCGGTCATCGCTCCGGTTGCCGGATCAACGGCGACCAGCGCAGCCTGCAGCGGTTCGCCGGCGGGGAGAGCCGTTTTCTCGATTGCCTCGAGTCCCCGGGTGACTGCCTCTTGGGCGGCGGCTTGGTGTGTGGGGTCGAGGGTGGTGTAGTAGCGGTACCCCGTGCGGTAGAGTTTCTCACCCCCCAGTTCTTCCGCGGTGATCCGCTGTATGTAGTCCACAAAGTACGATGCCAGGTGGACGGGGGAGCTACGTGGCCGGATCCACACCGGCGCGTTTGATGCCCTGTGGAACTCATCCTGCCGGATCATCTCAAGCTGGCGCATCCGCGCCAGAACTGCGTTGCGCCGCTCCTTTGCCGCCTTGGGGTTCCTTAAGAGGGAGTAACGGTTCGGGGAGCGGATGATCCCGGCGAGCAGCGCCGACTCCTCAAGGGAAATATCTTTCGCCTGCTTCGAGAAATAGAATCCCGCCGCCTCTTCGATGCCGTAGATCCCCCGGAAACCCTCCTGACCGAAGTAAATCTTATTAAGGTACATCTCAAGGATCTGTTTTTTCGAGTACCGCAACTCAAGAATGAGCGCGAGTTCTGCCTCGTGCAGCTTGCGCCCGAGGGTCTTCTTTGGGGAGAGGAAGAAGTTCTTCGCGAGTTGTTGAGTAATGGTGGAGCCGCCCTGAGCGAACCGCTGCTCCTTGAGGTTGGTAAACAATGCCCGGCCGAACGCGAGGACGTCGATCCCGATATGGGAATAAAAGCGCGCGTCTTCAGACGCGATTACCGCATTCTGCAGGAAAGGAGAAATGGCGGAGAGGGTAACCGGGCGTCGGGACTCCATCTTCGGACCCATGATGCGGCCGATCTCCTCCGGTTCCATCTGGATCGAGTCCAACTGCACACCGGCCGGGGAGACCAGCGACACGACCCGCCCGTCGCGAACCACGATGTCCACCAGGCCGCTCTCGTGGGAGGGTTTTTCGGTTCCGTTGTCGCGGAGAAATATCTGGATATTCGCCTGCTCTTCGGAGAACGTTCCGGCTGTGGATGGCGTTCCCATGACTTTCCTGTAGGAGAGTCTATGCAGCCGCTCGGCAAAGCGGAGGTTCCCGAGGTGGTCCCCCTTACGGATCTCCGTGGGGCGGCCGTAGAGGATGGAGGGGGCTTCCCAGGCATCCCCGGCAACCCCCCGATCTACTTTGAAGTACAGGTAGCCGATGTGGAGCAGCAGGGCCACTGCGAGGGCTAGAAGGAGATATCTTCGGATCAATGTGTCCTACCCGCCGCTTCTCTCAAGGGCCGAAGCGCCGCCATCACGACGATGCTCTTGAATTTCTTATGTTGCAAATTGATAAGAACTTGCTTTTGCATGGCTTGAGGTTAAGGAAAGCGGCCTTTTATGTCAAGGGGATTTCATCACAACATGCTGTGTCAAGACAGGATGCGATTCCGGACCATGAGATTTGATAATTTGATTTTGATATTTGATAAGGCATTGCTTTTTGACGGGGGAAGTATAAGCAGAACAGTCTTGTATGTCAATGAGATATTGGCCACAAAATGTGGGGTGCGGCGCCGATAAAGGTGGAAGGGATGTATCCTGGCGCCCGTCATATTGGGAGAGCAATCCGCTTTTGAATCGACCTTTTCCGGGATGGACAAACAGACCGGGATCAAACATCTCCGGGTTCGGGGTCTGGACGCTGTGGGCTACTGCGCCTGTTTAAAGGCCATCGGCGTCAATCTTTTCCGGGCGGCCAGGGTCAAGAGGGTTCTGGATGCCCTCAAACCAGTCCCCGGGGTGGTTTCTGCCGTCATCTGCTCTATTATAGGGGATGTCAAAGAACATTTTTTGAGCCCGTGGCGCCGGTTCAAACATATTTTCAAATCGGCGATTAAAAATATGCGCTACACCATCAGAATCGCCGCGTAACTTTTTACGAGAGCGTCAAAATTGACATCCCTGAAATTCCAATTCAAATTTGTCGGACTGCTGTCCGCGTGACACAAAATTGTTTCGCGCGAGTCCCCCGCCGCCTGCCGGCTTTTAAAAAAATACACTAATCTATTCATGGTGATGAATAACTTTATCGTTGTTGGCACCGTCTTTGCTCTACTGTCTTCCGAACGGGATCAGCGCCGGGCGGCAAGCCCCGGAATTTCGGGGGCGGCCGGTTCCGGCGGAGAGCATCCTGAAACCTTTTCTGGAACGGAGGTATACCATCATGAACACCGGTGATATAGAGTGGGTTTTGACCTCGGCGGTCCTGGTTCTGGGAATGACGATTCCCGGCCTCGCCTTCTTCTACGGCGGACTGGTGCGGAGGAAGAACGTCCTGTCCATCTTAATGCAATGTTTCATTATCGTCTGCGTCATCAGCCTCCAGTGGGTTCTTTTCGGTTATTCCCTGGCCTTCGGGCCGGACACGGGATGGGGGATCATCGGCAGCCTGAAATGGGCGGGGCTAAACTTCGTCGACGGGCAGCCGAATGCCGATTATGCGGCGACGATCCCCCATCAAGCCTTCATGATCTTCCAGGCGATGTTCGCCGTCATTACACCGGCCCTGATCATCGGGGCGTTCGCGGAACGTATGAAGTTTTCGGCCTTTCTGCTCTTCACCCTCCTGTGGGCGACGCTGGTCTACGACCCGCTGGCCCACTGGGT
>JAHJQP010000110.1 GCA_018819165.1 Pseudomonadota bacterium | reverse complement strand
TGGCCGGGCGACGCATAGGCGTAATAGCCGAAGCCCACGCCCATCGCGACCAGCGTGAAGCAGATGGGAAAGCCCAGAAGAATCGAGAGGATGAAGGCGCCCATCATCAGCATGGCGACTTGAGGATCCGTCATATCGCGGCCTCCTTTCCCGCACCGCCCTGTCGGGCGGCCAGTTTAGCCTCTTCTTCCAGGCGGTGTTTTTCGATCAGTTCCTTTTCCAGTTCCTCCACATCATGCAGTCGCTGCGGCCATTCTCCGGTCCGCATGCATTGGACGCAGCGAATGGTTTCCGCGATCCCCTGCAGCAACAGAAAGAACGCGGCCAAGGGAAGAATGGTTTTCAAGGGGGAAACCGGCACCCCGATCGGGCTGTTGATGCTGATCTCACCCAAGGGTCCGAAAGGGCCATACGGTCTTAAACTCCAGGACTCGATCGCATAATTTGCTCCGGCATAGATCAGGGCCAGAATTCCGGGGAAGAAAAAGAGGAAATACAGTGCGAAATCAACCCCCGCCTGAATGCGAGGCGGCCAGAGCCGGTAGACGAAGTCCCCGCGCACATGGGCGTTGCGGGAAAGGGTATAGGCCCCCGCCATTGTGAATAACGTCCCGTACATGATATAACTGACGTCAAAGGCCCAGGCGGTGGGATTTCTCAATACGTAGCGCATGAACACCTCGTAAGTCGTGGCAAAGCACAGAACCAGGATGCACCAGGCAAAGGATTTCCCGACCCACTGGCTCAAGCGATCGATAAAAATAAGAATTTTCTCCATATGGTTGTCCTTCAATGGAATTTTAGCGGTCCCATGACGCAGACGGCGCGGCGCTTTTTTAAGCGCCGCGCCTTAAGCCTGCGTCGGGCAATTTCGCTCAACGACGAACCGATGACTTAGAACCCCAGTTCTTTGGGGAAGTAATGGTCGAAGGCAAGCTTGTAGTCACACGAGTTGAGCAGTTCGTAGAAAGCGACACGGTGCGCAAATGCTTTCTGCGATTTCACCGCCTTTGCGAAAAACGGATCTTTCTCCAGATCCGGCAGGATCTTGTCCCAGGCGACGAGCTGGGCCTTCTGGACCGACTGCGGCGTACGGTAGAGCTTGACCTTTGCCGTGTCCCTCAGCCACAGAAGATCCTTGGAGTACTGATCCTGCCCCCGCCAGAAGTTGGCCGATGACGCCGCTTCAGCCGCGTATTTCAGGATCGCCTGGTGTTCCGTCGGCAGGGCATCGTACTTGGTCTTGTTGAAGATGATCTCGAAGAATTCCGCCGCCTGATGGTAGCTGCCCAGCATGTAAACCTTGCTCACGTCCTGGGCGCCGAAGCTTCTGTCGGAGGTCGGATTGTTGAACTCGAAGGCATCGATCACGCCTTTTTCCAGGGCCGGGACGATCTCGCCGCCGGGAAGCTGCGTCACCTTCATGCCCATGGCCTGGAACAGGTCGGCTGCCAGGCCGACGGTGCGGTACTTGAGGCCGTCCAGGTCCTTGACGTTCTTAATCCGTTTTTTAAACCACCCGAGCGGCTGGGTCGGCATCGGCATCGCGAAGAACCCGACGATATTGAGCCCCAGTGCCTTGAGGAGTTCCTCATAGAGCGCATAGCCGCCGCCGTAATAGATCCAGGCCAGCCCCTGATGGGCATTCTGGCCGAAGACGGGTCCGGTGCCGAACAGCGAGGCCGCCTTGCTCTTGCCGTACCAGTAAACCGTGACCTGGTGTCCACCGTCGAGCACGCCTTTGTCGACGGCGTCCATCACCTGGAAAGCCCCGACCACGGCGCCCGCGATCAGATACTGGATTTTCAGCCGGCCACCGGCCATCTCGTTGACGCGCTTGACGTAGTCCGTGGCGTAATCATTGAAGATGTCCTTGGCGCCCCAGGCGCCCTGCATCTTCAAGGTGATCGTCTGGGCCCTCGAGACCATCGGAAAACCCAGGGTCGATGCGGCGGCGACTCCGCCTACTACTGCTGCTGTTTTGATAAACTTACGACGACCGATCCTCTCACTCTTCACTTCTTTCATAGTCATTGCCTTACCCTCCCCTCATAAAGTTAATGGATTTAGCTCCCAGTCGAGATGGTGCCGGCTGCTGCCTTAAGCACCGGCAAGCATCCACTTTACGGCTTATAACCTCACTTGAGCCAGCCCCGGCATAAGGAGTCAAGTCCTCTCTTGCCGGTGTCTTTCGCTCAAATGGATGCAACCAAGAAAGGATGTCAAAGAAAGCCGGACGCCCGGTAGGAACGGCAAGTCGCTTTGTAGCGGCTTTTTATTTTGGGAGCAGGCGGCAGCACGGCTGGTCCTTCAATGCCACCCCTTTATATATGTGAACGATCACTTACTTCTAATACTAAAAGGTCTGCCGGGATGTGTCAAGCTTTTTTTCGGCAGTGAATTTTTTCGATACCGCCCGTATGAAAACCGGAGGCTACTCGATCTCCTCATGGGAGGCCTTCCCCTTCTTGATAAAGACGCTGTAGAGGTTCCACAGGACGAAGATGCAGGGGGCCAGAATGGAGTAGCGGACCTTCCGGAAATTGGCGAAGGCCTTCGCCACCCATAGGGAATCATTTAGATTGAATGGATTTGGTGGTGGATTACGGCAAAGCACCCTGTTTTTATTTTCTCTTCACGAAAAAGCTGGTATATGTTATCAATTATTGGTTCGGTCATTTCACTTTTCAATTCAAAACAAGATAGAGGGGAAAAAGATGAAAAAAAAGGTCTTTGTTGCCCGTGAGGTTTTTCAAGAGGTCCTGGATTTTCTGGCGCCCCATTTTGAGGTTCAAGCCAATCAGGAGGACAAGGTCCTGACCGCCGAAGAGCTGGTGGGAGTTCTCGCGGACAAGGACGGGGCCATGACAACGCTCACCGAAAGGATCGACGAGAATCTCCTGAACCGTTGTCCCCGGCTCAAGGCGGTCTGCAACATTGCCGTTGGATACAATAACATCGATCTGGCCGCCTGCAGCGCCCACGGGGTCATGGCAACCAACACACCGGGGGTCCTGGACGATACCACCGCCGATTTCGCCTGGGCGCTGATCCTCGCCACAGCCCGCAGGCTGAACGAGGCTGAAGCCTATGTCCGGGCGGGGCAATGGGACAAATGGAAACTTAAGCAATTTCTCGGCCTGGATGTGCACCATGCCGCGCTGGGAATTATCGGTCTGGGACGGATCGGCCAGGTCGTAGCCCGCCGCGCTATGGGTTTCGAAATGGAGGTGCTCTACTATGATGTCCGGCAGGCCGCCCCGGAGATCGAGTCCGCTTGCCGGGCCACGTATGTCCCAAAAGAGGAGCTCTTCCGCAAGGCGGATATTGTGACGATCCATATACCGTACAGCCGGGAGACCCACCACTCCATCGGCGCCCCGGAGATCGCCCTCATGAAAAAATCGGCGATTCTCATCAATGCCGCCCGGGGTGGGGTCGTGGACGATGCGGCCCTGGTCGAGGCGCTCCGCACTGGGGCCATCGCCGGTGCCGGTCTCGATGTCTTCGAAGGGGAACCTGCTATTCATCCGGGATTCAGGGAACTGAGGAACGTCGTTCTGTCACCCCACATCGCCAGTTCTTCCGAAAAAACCCGTTTCAAGATGGCCATGAAAGCCGCAGAGAATCTCGTAGCCGCCCTCTCTTCCGGAAATCCCCCGAACCTTTTGAATCCGTAGGTAAAAAAGAGGTCATGATAAAAGCCATGAATCTCCACGCTCTCCTGACGAAACGAAACGAGGAAAAAGGGCCCCTCCGGGTCGGCCTGATCGGCGCCGGCAAGTTCGGCAGCATGTACCTGGCCCAGGCCAAGGAGACCAGGGGAATACACCTCGCCGCCATTGCCGATCTCGCACCGGCGCGGGCCGTCGAAGCGCTCAGGCGGACCGGCTGGCGCGATGGGCAAGGCGCGGCTGCCTCCCTCCCGGACGCCCTGGCCAAAGGAACCACCTTCCTTACCGATGACGCCATCAGCATGATCGCCTCCCCCGGGCTGGACGTGATCATCGACGCCACGGGAAGCCCCTCCGCGGGCATCGCCCATGTCCTTGCATGCTGCAGGCAGGGAAAACATATCATCATGGTCAACGTCGAGGCGGATGCCCTGGCCGGCCCGCTGTTGGCGAGGCGGGCGCGGGAGGCGGGAATCATCTACTCGCTCGCCTACGGCGACCAGCCGGCGCTTATCTGTGAACTGGTGGATTGGGCCCGCGCCTGCGGCTTTACCGTGGTGGCCGCCGGCAAGGGGACAAAATACCTGCCCGTTTATCACCAATCGACACCGGATACGGTATGGAGCCATTACGGTTTCACCGAGGAGCAGCTGGCGCGGGGGGATTTCAACGCCAAGATGTTCAACTCCTTCCTGGACGGCACAAAATCGGCGATTGAAATGGCCGCCGTGGCCAATGCGACCGGCCTTGTTCCTCCCCAATGTGGGCTTCGCTTCCCGCCCTGCGGTGCGGATGATCTCCCACGCATCCTGAAACCGCGCGCCGCGGGGGGCCTTCTGGATGATGTCGGTCAGGTCGAGGTGGTCTCCAGCCTGGAGCGGGACGGACGGCCCGTTTACCGCGATCTGCGCTGGGGCGTCTACGTGACCTTTACCACCGAGAACAGTTACTCTGCCCGGTGTTTTCGAGAATATGGCGTCATTACCGATGAAAGCGGCCGTTACTCGGCCCTCTACCGGCCGGCCCACCTGATCGGCCTTGAACTCGGCATCAGCGTGGCCTCGGCGGCGCTCCGCGGCGAGCCGACCGGAGCGGCACGGGATTTTACCGGTGACGTGGTGGCGACGGCAAAAAGAGATCTGTTCCCGGGAGATACCCTGGATGGAGAGGGCGGTTTTACCGTCTACGGAACCCTCCTGCCGGCCCGCAAATCGATCGCCGACAGGTGTTTCCCGATCGGGCTGGCCCACCAGGTCGAGATCAAGAGACCCATCGTCGCCGGCAAGACGATCACGTGGAATGATGTCGCCTATAACGAGAAGGACGAAACGGTGAAATTCCGCCTGGAGATGGAGGCCGCCTTCAAAAAGGAATGGTCTATCGAAAATGACCGGAAATGAATAGGGATGTCGAATATGAATGTGAACGTCGGTTTCATCGGCCTGGGGATCATGGGCAAACCCATGGCCTTGAATCTCATCAAAGGCGGCTATCCCCTCCGGGTTTACGGCCGCCGGGTCGAATCCATGGCGCCGCTCGCCGCCGCCGGCGCCCACGCGTGCGCCTCGCCGGAAGAGGTGGCCCGCGCCGCGGATATGACGTTCATCATGGTATCGGATACGCAAGATGTTGAACAGGTGATCCTGGGACCGAAAGGGGTCCTGTCGGGGGCCCAGCCCGGCGCCATCGTGGTCGATATGAGCACCATCTCCCCGGTGGCCACCCGCTCCCTCGCCTCCCGGCTGATGGACCACGGGGTAGAGATGCTCGACGCCCCGGTATCGGGAGGCGAAACCGGGGCTGTCAACGGCACCCTTTCGCTGATGGTGGGAGGCAAACCCGAAGTATTCACCCGGGTCAAACCGCTCTTCGAGCGGCTGGGAAAGAAGATCGTTCATATCGGCGCCAACGGCGCGGGGCAGGCGGCCAAGGCCTGCAACCAAATCGTCGCTTCGATGACCATCGAAGGGGTGGCCGAGGCGTTTACCTTCGCCCGGAGAAACGGCGTGGATCCCGGACGGGTGCGGGAAGCGCTCCTGGGCGGTTTTGCGAACAGCAGGATTCTCGAAGTCCATGGACAGCGGATGCTGGATCGTGATTTCCGGCCGGGGTTCAAGGTGCGTCTCCATCAAAAGGATCTACGGATCGTCATGGAGACGGCGCACCAGATGGGGATTGCCCTGCCCGGCTCCGCCTTGGTGGCCCAGCACCTGAACGCCCTCATCGGCAGCGGGGACGGTGAACTCGATTCATCCGCCCTCGTTCAGGTGATTGAACGATTGAATGAAGGCAGGTAACGGGTGAAAAGATGTTAACACAAGTGGGGTTTATCGGTTTGGGCGTGATGGGAAAACCCATGGCCATGAACCTGATCAAGGGTGGTTACAGCCTTCGGGTCTACGGACGGCGTAAAGAGGCGATGGCCCCCCTGGTGGAGGCCGGCGCCGTCGCCTGCGGGTCGGCGGAAGAGGCGGCCCGGGGGTGCGATGTCATCTTTACCATGGTGACCACAACACGGGATGTCCAGGAGGTCGTCCTGGGGGAGCGAGGCGTCATCGCCGGCGCCCGGCCGGGCGCCATTGTCGTCGATATGGGCACCATTTCGCCCGCCGCGACCCGTGCGATCGCCGCGCGACTCGCGGAAGCCGGCATCGAGGCCCTCGACGCCCCCGTTTCGGGCGGAGGCATCGGGGCCATAAGCGCAACCCTTTCCATCATGGTCGGGGGTAAACCGGAAATATTTGAACGGGTCAAACCCCTTTTTTCCTGCATGGGCAAAAACATCGTTCATATCGGTCCGAACAGTGCGGGGCAGGTGGCCAAGGCGTGCAACCAGATGGTCATGCTCATTGCGCTGCAGGGGCTGGCCGAGGCCTTCACCTTCGCCCGCAGGAACGGATTGGATTCGGCGAGGGTGTATGAGGCCCTGTCCGGCGGCGCTGCCCAGAGCAGAGTCCTGGAGGTGCTGGGGAAACGGATGGTGGAGAGAAATTACGATCCCGGGATTGAGGCGCGTCTCCACTACAAGGACATCCAGATTGTGCTGGACGAGGCCCATACCCTCGGCATGGCGCTGCCCGGGACCGCATTGGTGATGCAGATGTTCAACGCCCTCATCGGACGCGGCGGCGGCAACCAAGATTCTTCACAACTGATAGAAGTAATCGAGGCTATATCCAAACCCTGATCACAGCATCCGGACTGCGGTGATTTCCACTTCCGGACAGCGACCGGCATTTTTTTTACATGAGAAGGGCAATGGCCATGAAAAGGGAAAAAACGGAGGTGAGGCAACAGCAGATCATCGATGCCGCCCGGATTCTGATCTTTAAATACGGCAGTGAATACCTGACGGTCAAGAGGATCGCCGTGGAGGTCGGCATCTCCGAAGCGGCCATCTACCGCCATTTTACAAGCAAGAAGAGCATCCTCGCCTTCCTGTTGAGTCACATCGAAGACGTCCTGCTCGCAGACATCTCGCCGGAGAGTGCGGGTGCGGAACCGGTTACGCTCGACACCATCGAGAAAATCATCCGGAATCACTTCTCCGCAATCGACCTGCGCAAGGGAATCTCCTTTCAGGTTATCGCCGAAATCATCAGCCTCGGCGACCGGAAATTGAACAAGCAGGCATCGCAGACGATCGACAAATACATCTCCCGCCTGAAGGAACTCCTCGCCGAGGGGATCCGGCACGGTTCGGTTCGCACGGACATCGACATAGAGGCCGCGGCCTCGCTGCTCTTCGGTCTTATCCAGGGTCTGGTGAACATCTGGTTCCTCAGCAACAGCAGCTTCAAGCTTATCGAGAAGTACGCATCTCTCTGGAAAATCTACCGCGAAGCCGTTGCCCGGCGCTGAATAACCCCGCCGGTTTCGCCGATCTCATCCCTCCCGAGAAGGGGGATTCCGAATCCTGAAAACATTTCCGCTTGACATGTGAGTGAGCATTCACTATTATTTATGTGAACGATCACTTATATATTCTGAGTAATAAACATGAACCGCCGTTCCCGTCGACGGCAAGCAGCCCCTCCGGTTGGATCTTGTGGTTTGGTTCATCGTTTGCTTACGGGCATTCCCCGACCGGATGTTCAGACAACGGGTTCCAATCCCCTGAAAAAGGGTGAATCAAACACCCCCGAGCAAGCCCGGACACTTCCCGGCTAGCGACCGCACTCCAACCTGAACAGCTCAGGCGTGTCCAGCAAACCAGAGGTTTACTGCATTCCGCCGACATCGAAGATTCTTAACTGAAAAAGGAAGTGTGTAAATGAAAAGAGTCCTGCTTTTCAGTTTGCCGATTTTGATCATCATCTCCGTCATCTTTGCCGTCTTCGGATTCTTCCAGGCGCGTTCTGTCCAGGAAAGACTCATCGACGAGGTCAAGCATAGGGCAAAGGCCGTCGCCGAGAGCATGGAACTGTCCGCAGGGCAGATCCTTGCAACGAGAGATCTCCGAAAGGCCAAGCGGCTGATAGATAAATTCGAAACAAGGGAACGGCTAAAGGGGTGCGTCCTCTATGACCGCGAAGGAAAGCTCTTTGTCATCACAAAGAGATTCTCGGAGTGGAAGGACAAGCAGAAGTCCTATCTCCGGGAGGTCATTGCGACGAAGAGCCCCCAGGGCGAGTTGACAAAATTCGGGGACTATACCGTGTACCGTTACGTCTATCCGGTCCTGGATGATGACGGCCAAATCCTCGGCCTCGTGGAGGTCATTTACGACACCTCGTATATATTTACGAGATTGACCGAGCTCTGGAAACGGATCAGCATTACCCTGATCGCCCTCGTCCTGTCCATTCTGCTCATATCCCTGCTGACGCTTCACCAGCTTTTCGTGGTGCCCGTCCAGCGTCTGACGGAATGGTTTACGCACTTTCAGAGGGGGAACACCAACGCAAAACCCCCGATCCGCAATAACGGGGAACTGGGCAAACTCGCCATGGAGGTGGAACAGGTGGCCCTGAGTCTGCGGGTCGCCCGTCAGTCCATGATCGAAGAGGCCCAGGTGCGTGTCGAGAAGGAGGATCTTTGGACGGAGAAGCGTCTTCGGGATCTGGTCGTCGCAAAACTCGGCGAGAATTCGCTCTTCGTCGTGTCCAATCGGGAACCCTATATTCATGTTTTCGATGCGGAACGCAACGAGACCAAGATGATGTTCCCGGCCAGCGGGGTGGTGACGGCGATCGACCCCATCATGCGGGCCTGCGGAGGGACTTGGGTGGCGCACGGCAGCGGAAACGCCGATAGGAGGTTCGTCAATTCCCGGAACAAGCTCGGCGTCCCGCCCGGGGATGAACGGTATATCCTCAAACGGGTCTGGCTCACGAAGGAAGAAGAGGAAGGGTATTATTACGGGTTTGCCAACGAGGGGTTGTGGCCCCTGTGCCACGTCACCCATACGCGGCCGATCTTCCGGGAGGTTGACTGGCGGATGTACCGGAAGGTCAATGAACGGTTTGCCGAAAGCCTTCTCGAAGAGCTGCCGGAGAACAATCCCTTCGTCTTTATCCAGGATTATCACTTCACGCTCCTGCCGCAGATGATCAAAGAAAAACGGCCGGATGCAACCATTGCCCTGTTCTGGCACATCCCCTGGCCCAATCCGGAGGTCTTTTCGATCTGTCCCTACCAGGAGGAGATCCTGGAAGGGATGCTGGGCTGCGATCTGATCGGGTTTCATGTCCAGAACAACTGCAACAACTTTCTGGATACGGCCAACCGCCTGATGGAATCCCGGGTCGATACCGAAAAATTCAGCGTCGTGAGGAGCGGCAGGGAGACCCTTGTCCGGGCCTTTCCCATCAGCGTCGACGGAAGCGTTTTCGGGACGCCGACGGAGAGCGTCCTGAAGAAAAAGGCGCGGATCCGCGAGGACCTGAACCTTGACGGGAAGATCATCGCCGTCAGCGTAGAGAGAATCGATTATACGAAGGGGATCATCGAGAGGATCATGGCGATCGATCGGTTCCTGGAGAAGTATCCGGAGTATAAAAAAAGGTTTGTCTTCATCCAGATCGCGGCGCCCAGCCGCACCCACATCAAACGGTATCACGATCTCATGGGGGAGATCGACGAACTGATCGAGAGGAAGAACTGGAAATATGCCGATGGTGACTGGAGCCCCATCATCTATTTCAAGCGGCAGTTCACCCATGAGGAAATCAGCCCTTACTATCAGTTGGCCGATCTGTGCATCGTCAGCTCGCTCCACGACGGGATGAACCTGGTGGCGAAGGAGTTCATCGCCGCCAAGGAGGACCTGTCGGGGATCCTCCTGCTGAGCCGCTTCACGGGTGCGGCCCGGGAATTGACCGATGCCGTCCAGATCAATCCCTATGCGATCGAAGAGTTTGCCGAAAGCATTAAAGAGGCGATCGAAATGCCGGCGGAGGAAAAGCGGCGCCGGATGGCGCGGATGCGGGAAATCATCAGCAAGAACAACGTCTATTTCTGGGCTGCGAACATCATCACCGATCTCACGGCGGTGCACAACACCCAATACCTTCGAAAGGAGTCATAACGATCGCATGAAACCACTCTTCTCCGAATCGATTCAGAAATCCCTGGAACTTCTTCTTCCCCTCGGGATATTTATCGTCGTCCTGCTGGCGGGATACGGCCTGAGGGGATACCTCCTTTCGCGGCTTTCCCGATGGGCGCGGGAAACGGATTCCCGTACGGGGGATATGGTCCTTACCGCCGTCAGGGTCCCGGTTCTGGTGCTGTTGATCATGCTCGCGATCTATACGGCCCTCGGCTTCTCCGATCTGCCCCGAGTCCTGGTCGACAAGGCGGAGAAGGTTCTGTCCATCCTCGCCACGATCGCGGTGGCCATGGTCGCGGCCAACATCCTGTCCGGATTTGCCCGGATACGCGCTGAACGAATCGAATCGGTCCTCCCGGTGACGAGCCTCACGGAGAACATCATCCGGATCGTCGTCTACGGGGTGGGGGTTCTGGTCATCCTCAACGGTCTCGGGATCTCCATCACGCCGATCCTGGCGACCCTGGGCGTGGGAGGCCTGGCCGTCGCCCTCGCGCTCAAGGACACCCTTTCGAACTTTTTCGCGGGATTTCATATCATCGTGAACCGGAAGATCCGGGTGGGGGATTACCTGAAGCTTGAATCCGGCGACGAGGGCTATGTCAACGACATCAGCTGGCGGACCACGCAGATCAAGACGCTGCCGGGCAATCTCGTCCTCATCCCCAACGCCAAATTGACCGAGCTGATCGTGACGAACTATACCCTCCAGGAGAAGGACATGGCGGTCCTTGTCGGCTTGGGCGTCCATTACGGCAGCGATCTCAAGAAGGTCGAACGGGTGACCTGCGAGGTCGCGGCGGAGGTGATGAGGGAGGTGCCGGGGGGCGTTCCCGATTTCACCCCCTTCATCCGTTACCACACCTTCGGAGATTCCAGCATCAACTTTACGACGATCCTGCGGGCGCAGACGTTCGTGGACCAGTATATCGTCAAACATGAGTTCGTCAAGCGGATTCATGAACGATATGCCCGGGAGGGGATCGTGATCCCCTATCCGATCCGGGCGATCAACACTGAGCAGGAAAAGGGGTGGTGAATGGCGGCGCGGCATCTTCTGGATTCATGGGAGGAACTGAAGACGGACCTGGCGGACCGATCCCTCTACCTGTTTCTCGATTACGACGGCACCCTGTCGCCCATCGTCCGCGATCCCGGCCGGGCGATTCTCTCCCTCCGCATGAAGAGGCGGCTGGAGAGATTGGTGCGGGCCGGCCGGTGCCGGATCGCGGTGATCAGCGGCAGAGCCCTGCCGGATATCCGGGACCGGGTCGGGATCGCGGGGATCGTTTACGGAGGCAATCACGGTCTCGAGGTGGAGGGCGCGGGGGTGACGTACCGATGCCCGGTTCCGTTCACGGCGAGGCGCGCCCTCGACGATGTGCGGGGGAAGCTGGAGAAGGCACTCTCTCCCGTCCCGGGGGTCTTTTTGGAGGACAAGGGCCTGTCGCTGACCGTTCATTTCCGGAAGGCGAAGCGCGCGGAGCTTCCCGTCGTGGAGCGCGCCGTTGAGGAGGCGGCCAGTCCGTACCGGATACCGGGGGGGATCGACGTTCGTCCGGGCAAGGAGGTATTCGAACTACGGCCGTTTATTGCATGGAATAAGGGGAAAACCGTTCTGTGGCTCCTGGAGGAGGGTACCGCCGGCGGGGAGGCGCTGGTACCGGTCTGCGTGGGCGACGACCGGACGGACGAGGACGCCTTCCGGGCCGTCCGGGACAGGGGGGTGACGGTGTTCGTGGGGGCGCCCAGGCAAACAAAGGCCCGGTATTATCTCAGAAACGTCGGGGAGGTAGCGGAATTTCTCGGGAGGCTCGCAAGAATCTGAAGGAGGTGAGACCATGGCGGAGTTGGCACGGGCGCGGGAACCTTTCCGGTTCTACACGCGTCTGCATCTGGCGGAACTGACCGGCCTGAGGGCCGCCAATCTGCTCCAGCTGGTACGGCTGTTGAAGTCCGTACCGGGCGGCAGCATCTACTACCATACCCACCGCTTTCTCCAGCAGCACCAGTACCTCTCCCCCGAGCCGCCTAACGATTTCGCCTACTGGGTGCGCGAGATCCTCGGCGAGGAGAAACTGGGGGAATGTCTTGCCAGTATCGATATCATCCAGTACTCGACCATCCGCAGCCTCCGGGAAAAGATCGTCGAGACCTTCGAGGAGTATCTGGAGCAGCATCCCGAGGCGAAAATGCGGTTTCCCCGGGAGGGGGGTGAGTTCCACTTTAAAAAATCGGTCAGTTTCATCCTGCCGACACTCTATGTCAGCTATGATCTCGGCGAATTCGTCGAGATCCTGAAACGGATCACGATCGATTCCATCTATTTTCACATCTTCGAGGCGAGGCTGAGATTGGAAAAAAAGACGAACGACTTCTCGAACTGGATCGAAACCTCCGTCGGAAACCGGGACCTGGCGCTGAGCATCGCCCGGCTCGATCCGTATGTGTACACCATGGAGGATTTGCGGCATACCATCATCGAACTGATTGAAAGGGAGATACCTGGCCGTGGCACTGATGGATGATTACATCCCGATCGTCGGGGAGTCCGTTGTCGAGGAGTTGAGGCTGATCGCCTCGCGTCTGTGGGGAAAGCGGATAATCAATGTCAATTCCACCGCCGTCGGCGGCGGGGTTGCGGAGATCCTCAACCGTATGCTCCCCCTGCTTAAGGACATGGGATTGGATGTGCGTTGGGATGTGATCCGGGGGGGGGGAGAGTACTTCGACGTCACCAAGAAATTCCATAACGCCCTACACGGCAGGCGGGTGGACATCGGCGAGCAGGATTTCGAGATATTCATGGAGACGAGCCGGAAAAACCTTGAGGAGATGGACACCTCCGGCGACATCGTTTTCATTCACGATCCCCAGCCGATCGTCCTGGTGCAGAAACGATCGAACAACAAGTGGATCTGGCGCTGCCACATCGATCTGTCCAACCCCAGCCAGAAGGTCTGGAGGTTTCTGAAGGAGTTTGTCGTCCAGTACGATGCGGCCGTATTTTCTTCACCCGCCTTCTCCCGGAAGCTGCCGATCCGGCAATTCCTCATCGCCCCGTCCATCGATCCGCTGAGCGACAAGAACCGGGAACTGCCGCAGGAGACGATCGACGCCGTCCTCGTCAAGTACGGCATTCCGAAGGACAAGCCGATCATTACCCAGATCTCCCGTTTCGATCGGTTGAAAGACCCGGTGGGCGTCATCGCAACCTACCGGCTGGTGAAGAAGTACATCGACTGCCGTCTTTTACTGGCTGGCGGAACGGCAACGGATGATCCGGAAGGACAGAAGGTCTTCGAGGAGGTGATGGAATCCGCCAACGGGGATCCCGATATCCATATCCTGTCGATGTCCCAGAACGATCTGGAGATCAATGCCCTGCAGCGGGCATCGACGGTGATTATTCAGAAATCGCTGAAGGAAGGATTTGGGCTG
>JAHJQP010000109.1 GCA_018819165.1 Pseudomonadota bacterium | reverse complement strand
TGTCCGACATCCGGATGCCGGATATCGACGGCCTGCAGTTCCTCAGACAGGTGCATGAGAAATGGCCGCAACTTCCCTTGATCCTGATGACGGCCTTCGGTTCGCTGGAGACGACTATGGAGGCCCTGCGATTTGGCGCCTGGGACTATATCAGCAAGCCCTTCTCACCGGAGGCGATCCGCGCGATGGTCCGGAAGGTGCTTGAGGTCCGGGAGTTCCAGGAGCATTGGATCAAGGGACAGCCGGAGGACCAGCAGGAGCCTCAGTTCATCGGCTCATCCGCGGTGATGGTCGATTTCTACAAGCAGATCGCCCGGGTGGCCGATGCCTCGGCAAGCGTCCTGATCAGTGGGGAGAGCGGTACCGGCAAGGAACTGACGGCCCGCTCCCTCCACCAACTGAGCGCCCGGCGCGGCAAGCCCTTCCTCGCAATCAACTGCGGCGCCATTCCGGAGACCCTTCTCGAGTCGGAGCTGTTCGGTTACGAGAAGGGGGCGTTCACCGGGGCCGGCCACATGCATACGGGGCTTCTGGAGGCGGCCCAGCACGGCACCATCTTCCTGGACGAGATTACGGAGATGTCCCCGGGGCTTCAGGGAAAGCTCCTGAGGTTCATGCAGAACGGGGAAGTCCGCCGGATCGGCGGTTACGAGGCGAGGCACGTGGGGGTCCGGGTGGTTGCGGCAGCAAACCGGGACATCGACGAGGAGGCAATGGCCGGCCGGTTCCGGTCCGATCTCCTCTACCGCTTCGTCGTCCGCCTGCAGGTGCCGCCGCTTCGGGCACACAAGGAGGACCTCCCGCAGCTCATCGAATCCTTCCTGAAGAAATGGGGCTACCCCACGGTCCGCATCTCCCATGAGGCGATGGAGCTCTTGATGATGTACGCCTGGCCGGGAAATGTCCGTGAACTGGAGAACGTCCTCCGGCAGACCCTGCTCCTCTCCCCCTTTACCGTGATCCTTCCCGAAAACCTTCCCGAGAAGCTCCGTCCTCCCCGCACTGCGGGGGCGTCCGTCCTGTCGCCGCTCGAAACGGCGGAAAGACAGCAGATCCTCCAGGCCCTGGAGATCACGACCTGGAACCAGAGCCGGGCCGCCCAGCGACTGGGGATTGACCGGAAGACCCTGAGGACCAAGATCCAGCGATACGGTCTGGGGAATAAATAGGGACAGCGCCCTATTTAAAAAAATAAATAGGGCGCTGTCCCTATTTATTCCGTCGCAGGGAAGGTGAGGACGATCTTCGTCCCCTCGCCCGGATGGCTATCGATGGAGATCCTCCCCCCGTGCATCTTGACGATGTCCTGAACTATTGCGAGCCCCAGCCCCCGCAGCCCCTCCTCCTGATGCGTGCTGAAGAACGGCTCGCAGATCCTCTCCATCAGCTCCGGCGGAATGCCTTTGCCCGTGTCCTGAACGGTTATGGAGACCTCGTGCCGCTCCATTTCCGCCTCAGCGGAAACCGTGATCCGGCCCCCTTCCGGCATCGCCTCCAGGGCATTCTGGATCAGGTTGAACAGGGCGGTCTGGACACGGTGGCGGTCCGCGAGGATCTGCGGGATCTTTTCATCGAAATGGACGTGCAGCTCAATCCCCGCTTTCTGGATGAGTGGGTCGACCAGGGGAATCGTCTCGTTCAGGAGTTCCGGGATCCTGACCTCCTCGAAATGGGGCTCCGGCGGGCGGGTGGCGCGCCGGACATTCTGGATGACGGTATTGAGGCGCTGAGTCTGCTGAACGATCAGCTCCAGCTTGCGGGCCACATCCTGCGGCCAGCCCTCCCTCTCCAGGAGGAGACTCGCCATTCCGGCGATGGAGTGGAGCGGCGTCCCGAGG
This sequence comes from Pseudomonadota bacterium, assembly GCA_018819165.1. Lineage (GTDB taxonomy): Bacteria > Desulfobacterota > Syntrophia > Syntrophales > UBA5619 > JAKAFS01. Next base: position 1,361 of record JAHJQP010000109.1, on the reverse strand, counting down.
TCATGGGCCAGCGTGGCGGTGAGGTACCCCAGGGCGGTGAGCTGCTGGAGCTGGTTGACCTGTTTCTGGAGTTGGACAACCCGGCGGGTCGCTTCCTGGACTCGGTCTTCTAAACTCCTCGTGAGCTCCTGATTTCGGGCAAGGACCTTCTCGATCTCCTGGGCCATCGAATTGAAGTGCTCTGAGAGGTGCCCCCATTCGTCCCGGCGGGTTATCGGGATCCGCTTTACATACTGCCCCGTCTGAAATTCATCGATTGTGCGGATGATGATGCCGAGCGGCCGGCCTATGAGCCAGCGGTAGCTCGCGGCGAGGACCAGGAGGATAATGAGCAGTAGCCAGACCGTGCTGGTGACGAGCAGGTGCTTCGCCCGGGAGAGGATTTCCGCATTGGCCCGGCTGAAGTTGATCACCCCCACGACGAACTGTGTCGCCCGGGATTTCTCGGTTGTGACGGGATAGAGCAGCCCCACGGCAGGACCGTCTTCGGTCTGCAGGCGGATGTACTGGGTTTTGCGCGACGCCGCCACGGAGCTGACCAGGCTCTCCGGCCACTCGTAGCTGACCCGGCTGGCGCCGGCGATATAATCGATATCGTTCTTGACGACGGTGAAGATGTCGATGCGGGCCATGCGCACGTCGGTCTGGATCTGTTCCTTGAGGGTGGCGTCGAGGGTGGAAAGCCCCTGGCCTGTCGGAAAATGCTGATAATAGGTACTGACCGTCTCGGCGACGCTGGAGAGGCGCTTACCCTGCTGTTCGACCAGAATCTGGTCCAGTGCACGGATCTGAACCCATCCCCAGACGGCCATCGTGACGGCCAGCCCCAGGATCGTCAGGATCATCAGGCGGGTGCGGACGCTCATGGATTATTCCTCGGGAGGGTGATTACCGGAAGCCCCGGTTGTCCCTGCACCGCAATTATATGGCAGACCCGGGGGAAATGCACGCCGTGAATTTTTGAATGACGCAAACTTCAGCGCGGAGAATATATCGGTGGCCGCAGAGCGTGTGTGGGAGGGGCGTCTTTGATAGGTCTGTGTTCTCAGGCTTTCGTCCTTGCCAGGGGGTCTCTGCATAAAGCAAGGGGGTGCGGGGACGAATCCCCGCACCCCGCAAAGCAGGTAAAACTCGCGGAAAAGACTTACTTCTTCGCCGGAGCGGCCGGGGTCGCCGGAGTCGCCGGAGTAGCGGCGCCTTCCTTCTTCGGTTCTTCCTTTTTCGGCGCTTCCTTGGTTACGACCGGCTTTGTCTCCTTCGGGGCCTCTTTCCCGGTTTTCTGAACGGCCGTCTTTTTCGCCGGCGCCACCCGGAGCAGTACGTTCCGACCTTCCTTTTCCCGGTAGTTGACCCTGATCTGC
>JAHJQP010000108.1 GCA_018819165.1 Pseudomonadota bacterium | reverse complement strand
TGATGCCGTTTCCAAAAAAGCGCCGGGTCGGCGGAAGGCTACCCGTCAACCCGGCGCTGAAGCGGTTGTCTTACCTGGGCGTTACAGCCGCAAACAGGCTGTTTGCCCCCCGCTGGACAAGCAGCAGGAGACTCCCGCCGCCCTTGGCTTTCTCGACGATCTTCACGAAATCATCCACATTCTTGACCGGTTTCCGGTTGACCGCTTGAATGACGTCGCCGACATGGATCATGGCTTCCGCCGCCGGGCTGCCGGGCTCAACCCCGGTCACGACCACGCCGGCGCTTTTCTTCAGGCCGAGTTCCCGTGCAACCTGCTGCGTCACATTCTGCACAGTAACCCCCAGGGAGGGGTGGATGGGACTTTTCGCCGCTGATGTGTTCTCCTCCTCCATTTCGCCGACCTTTGCCTGGCGCTCGACCTCTTTCCCGTCCCGGAGCAGATTCACCGTGACGGTTTTTCCCACCGGCGTCGAGGCGACGATCCGTGGAAGATCCTTCGAATCGCCGACCGGCCGGCCGTCGAAGTTCACGATGACATCCCCCTGCTCGATCCCCGCCTTGTCGGCCGGTCCGCCCGGAACCACCTGAGAGACGAGGGCGCCTTTGCTTTCCTTCAGGCCGAGCGACTTGGCCAGTTCCGGGGTCATCTCCTGGATAGAGACGCCCAGCAATCCCCGGGTGACGTGTCCCCGCTTCTGAAGCTGGAGGGCAATCTCCTTGGCCATGTTGATCGGGATCGCAAACCCGATCCCCTGGCCGGAGGCGATGATGGCCGTGTTGATGCCCACGACCTCCCCCTGCAGGTTGATCAGGGGACCGCCGCTGTTGCCGGGGTTGATGGAGGCGTCGGTCTGGATGAAGTTGTCGTAGGGGCCCGAGCCGATCACCCGTCCCTTTGCGCTGACGATTCCCGCGGTCACCGTCTGTTCCAGTCCGAAGGGACTTCCGACGGCCACCACCCAGTTGCCCACCTTCAAATCATCCGAGTTTCCCAGCTTGAGGGCCTGAAGTTCCGATACCGCCTCGATCTTGATGAGGGCCAGATCGGTCTTGGGATCCCGCCCCACAATCCGGCCGTCAAGCTCTTTTCCGCCGGCCAGCTTCACCTTGATCCGGTCCGCGTCCTCGACCACATGGTTGTTGGTCAGGACGTACCCATCACTGCTCATGATGAAGCCGGAACCCACCCCCTGCTGTCTCCTCTCGGGGGCATTGTTCCCGAAGCCGCCGAAGGGACCGAAGAACTCCCCGAAGGGATTGCGGTCTCCGAAGGGGTTTCCCCCGAATCTTTCAAATCCGGCGTTCATCGCCTTTTTGCTGACCTGAATGTTGACCACGCCGGTCCGCACCTTTTCGGCCAGGTCGCTGAAATTACCCGACACCATGGGCGATCCGGCGGAAACCGCCGCCGTTGCAGCGGCCTGCGCCTCTCCGGTTTTTGCGGTCGGGGTCATCCCGTAACCGAATCCGGCGACCGCGCCTGCCAAAAGCAGGGCGATCAATACGATTTTGATATTTTTTCTCGGTCTCATGGCTTATCCTCCTTGTTGCGATCATGGGCTGATGACAGCCCCTCTTTGAGACCCATTGTAAGGATCAAACTTAACGGGAGGATGACCGGAAGATGACCGTTTGGTCATGTTAAGGCGGCGAGTGGTCTGAGCACTCAATCGGGGGTGAAAGGAAGGTTATTAACCGGGAGGGTCACGGTAAAGACGCTCCCCTCGCGGAGACGGCTCTCCACCGTGATATCCCCGCCGTGGGCGCGGGCAATCGCCCTGGCCAGGCTGAGCCCCAGTCCGGTTCCGGACTCGGAGCGGCTCTGGTCTCCCCGGTAAAAGCGCTCGAAAATGCGGGGCAGATCCCCGGCGGCAATACCGACCCCCGTATCTTTGACCGTGAGGGTTGCACCTCGTCCTTCGATTTGCGAAAGAGAGACCTCCGCTCTTCCCCCTGTGGAGGTGTACTTGATCGCATTGTCCAGGAGATTCGAGAGCAGGCGCTGGATCATCCGGACGTCTCCCGCGATGACGCATCTCTCCGGAACATTGCAGGACAGGGTCAAGCCCCTGTCTTCGGCCGTCGTCCCGAAAAGTTCGCAGGCCTCCCGGACAAGATCCGCCAGATCGATCTTTTCGCGGGAGGGTTTCTCCACGC
>JAHJQP010000018.1 GCA_018819165.1 Pseudomonadota bacterium | reverse complement strand
TTTTAATTTAATCCAGAGAGATGGGAGTTTTGTGAGTCACATTCATCAGTCGCCATCTGATCTGCCGGCCTTCTCTGATCACAGGGGAAGGCTTTTTTTTGACGGCTTCCATAAGGAGAGAGCATGGAACAAAAAAAGGTGGTAATGGATGCCGACGGACTCGACCGCTCCCTGACAAGGATCGCCTATGAGATCCTGGAAAAGAATGGGGGGAGCGAGGACCTGGTTCTCGTCGGTATCCAGACAGGAGGCGTTTTTCTCGCCCAGCGCCTCCGGAAAAAAATATCCTCCATGGAAGGTCGGGAAATTCCCTTAGGCATCCTGGACATCACCCTCTACCGCGACGACATCCTCACCTCCCATCGGAAACCGCTGCTGGGAAAGACAGATATTCCCTTCTCCCTGGACGGCAGAAAAGTGGTCCTCGTAGACGACGTCCTTTTCACCGGACGGACGATCCGGGCAGCCATGGATGCTCTCATCGATTTCGGCAGACCGAAGCTGATCCAGCTCGCAGTCCTCATCGATCGGGGTCACCGGGAACTTCCCATCCGGGCCGATTTCGTGGGCAAGAACCTTCCTTCATCGCTTTGGGAGGCCGTCAGCGTCAATCTCACGGAGAAGAACGGCGCGGATGAGGTGGTCATCGAAGAAAGTAGGTGAGGTTCGATCATGAAATTGAACAGGAAAGATCTCCTCGGCATCCAGGAACTCTCCGTGGAAGAGATCAATCTGGTCCTCGACACGGCAGAATCCTTCCTCGAGGTCTCGACCCGGGAGATAAAGAAGGTCCCCACGCTCCGCGGAAAGACCGTGGTGAATCTATTCTACGAGCCCAGCACCCGGACAAGGACCTCGTTCGAGATAGCCGGCAAGCGTCTGAGCGCGGACACCATCAACATCTCCACCTCGACCAGCAGCGTCGTCAAGGGAGAAACCCTGATCGACACGGCGAAAAACCTGGAGGCAATGAATCCTGACATCATCGTGATCCGTCACAGCGCCGCCGGCGCCCCACACATTCTGGCCGGCCTGCTCAGGCAGTCGATCATCAACGCCGGCGACGGGGCCCACGAACATCCCACGCAGGCGCTTCTGGACATGATGACGATCCGGTCCAAGAAGGGGCGGATCGCCGGGCTCCATGTGGCCATCGTCGGCGATATCGCCCATAGCCGCGTCGCACGTTCGAACATCCACGGCCTGAGCAAAATGGGCGCCCATGTTTCCGTTGCCGGTCCGGCGACGATGATCCCCCGCGACATTGAGAAAATGGGAGTCCGGTCCTATACACGCATCGAAGAGGCGATCCGGGATGCGGACATTATCATGATGCTCCGGATCCAGACCGAAAGGGAGTGCCAGAGCATCTTCCCCTCGCTGCGCGAATATGCGCAATTTTTCTCCCTCAACCGCCGGAACATCGACCTCGCCAGCAAAGAGGTCCTCATCATGCATCCGGGACCGATGAACCGCGGTGTGGAAATCTCTCCCGATATCGCCGACGGCCCCCGTTCGATCATCCTCGATCAGGTTACGAACGGCGTGGCCGTGAGGATGGCGCTTCTCTATCTGCTGACAGGAGGCGGTAATCCATGACTCTCTTACTGAAAGGCGGCAGGGTGGTGGATCCCTCCCGGAAAGCGGATGCGGTGGGGTACCTGCTGATCGAAAACGGAAAGATCGCCGGAAGCGGCAAGGAGCTGCACCGCGCCGGGAAGAAAACACCCAGGGAGGGCGATCCCGCAATGGAGATTCTGGATCTCCGGGGCAAAATCGTCGTGCCGGGCCTTATCGACATGCACACCCATCTGCGGGAGCCGGGATTCGAGTACAGGGAAACGATCGCCTCCGGGAGCGAGGCCGCCCTTGCGGGGGGATTCAGTTCCATCGCCTGCATGCCCAACACGAACCCCGTGAACGACAACCGCTCCGTCACAGAATATATTTGCCGGAAGGCGACCGAATGCGGCCTTGTAAACGTCTATCCTGTTGCCGCAATCAGCGTGAATTCCGAGGGCGCCTTTCTGACCGAATTCCAGGATCTCAAGGCCGCCGGCGCCGTCGGTCTTTCGGACGACGGCAAACCAGTCATGAACGCCGCCCTGATGAGGCGGGCCCTCGAATACGCTTCGTCTATCGATATGCCGGTCATCGCCCACTGCGAGGACAGGGATCTCTCTGCCGGGGGTTTGATGCACGAAGGGTTTGTGGCCACCGAGCTCGGGCTCCCCGGCATCCCCGCGGTTGCGGAAGAGGTTATGGTCGCCCGTGACCTCCTCCTCGCCGAATTTACCGGGGCGGCGGTGCACATCGCCCATGTGAGCACCGCCGGGTCGGTCCGTCTGATCCGGGAAGCCAAGGTTAGAGGCGTTCGGGTAACAGCCGAAACCGCTCCCCATTACTTTACCCTGACCGATGAGGCCCTCCGGGGTTTCGACACCAACACGAAGGTTTACCCGCCCCTGCGCAGCGCGGAAGATGTCGCAGCCGTCCGGGAAGGCCTGCGCGACGGCACGCTCGATGTCATTGCCAGTGACCACGCCCCCCACGCCCGGACCGATAAGGAGGTCGAGTTTGAGTATGCGGCGAGCGGCCTGACGGGACTGGAAACCTCTCTCTCCCTTTCTCTCCGGCTTGTCGCCGACGGCATCCTCACTCTTCCGGTCCTGATTGAAAAGATGACCGTCAACCCCGCCGGGATCCTCCGCCTCCCGAAGGGCACCCTCGCCATTGGCGCCGACGCCGATATCACCGTCATCGATCCCGACCGGGAATGGATCGTTGATCGCAAATTATTCCGTTCCCAAGGTAAAAACTCTCCCTTTCACGGCTGGAACATGAAGGGAATGGCGGTCCTGACAATCGTCGGCGGCCATATCCACTACCGTGATTTTTAAAAAATGAATGCAAGGACACAGTACCGGACGGAAGCGATCGTCCTTCGCCTCCTGGATTACGGCGAATCCGATCTGATCGTGACCTTCTGCACCGCGGAGTTCGGAAAGCTCAGGGGGATCGCCAAAGGGGCGAGAAGGAGCCGCAAGAGGTTCGCGAATGCACTCGAGCCATTTTCGCGCCTGCAGATCCTATTCTCCCGCCGGAGGCCGGAAAGCCTGGCCCTGATAGAGTCGTGCGATGTCCTCTCTCACTTCCCGGCAATCCGCGCCGACCTGGAAAAGACGTTCATCGCCTCCTATCTGATTGACCTGACGGATCAGTTCACGCCGGAAGAAAAGAAGAACGAAGGCCTTTTCCAGCTTTTGAACGATTTTCTCCGGCTTCTCGAAGGCGGCCCCGCGACGGAGGGGATCCTCCGTTTCTTCGAGATCCGCCTCTTGAAGCTTTCCGGCTACGACCCGGTTCTGGATCATTGCCTGGTCTGCAAAACGCCGCTCGGAAATGAGAAAGCCTACCATTTCAACTCCGGCGACGGCGGACTTATATGCACCGCCTGCCGCCCCGACAGTCCGGATGCCCTCCCCGTCTCCCTCGGAACGATACGGACGCTGCTGATGGGGCGCGAGATGGAGATCGACCGGCTGGGCAGGCTGTTTCTGTCGGAACAATCCGCAGAGGAGAGTCGGCGCCTCCTGGCCCATTTCATCCGTCATCTCCTCGGCAGGGAGCTGAAATCCGTTCACGTCCTCAATGAAATCCGGCGCCTGGGAATCTAAGAGTTTCAGATTCACATTGACACGCTCTTGCCGCCATGTTAAGAAGCCGACCATGAAAAATTGCCGTAAATTCAAGAAATAACGTGATTTGAATGACAGGAGGAGTTGTGACCTTTCAGGAATTGCTCTTCGCCCTCGAACGATACTGGGCCGCCCAGGGCTGCGTGATCCAGCAGCCCTACGACATCGAGGTGGGCGCCGGAACCTTCAACCCGGCCACTTTTCTTCGGGCCCTGGGGCCGGAGCCCTGGAGGGTGGCCTACGTGGAACCCTCCCGGAGACCAACAGACGGCCGCTACGGTGAAAACCCGAACCGTCTCCAGCATTACTATCAGTACCAGGTCATCATAAAACCGTCTCCGCTCGATATCCAGGAATTGTACCTCGACTCCCTGAGGAGCTTCGGAATCGATCCGCTGGAGCACGATATCCGTTTTGTGGAGGACGACTGGGAGTCTCCTACGATAGGCGCCTGGGGACTCGGCTGGGAGGTCTGGCTCGACGGAATGGAAATCTCCCAGTTCACCTACTTCCAGCAGGTCGGCGGCTTCGATCTCCACCCCGTCAGCGCGGAGTTGACCTACGGCACCGAACGGATCGCCATGTATCTCCAGGGAATCGACAACGTCTACGACCTCGAATGGACCAAAGGGATCAAATACGGGGATATCCACCACCAGAGCGAGGTGGAATGGTCGGTTTACAATTTTGAGACTGCCGACATCGACAAGCTGAGAAATCTCTTCGACATGTACGAGGCCGAGGCGATCCGGACGGCGGAAAAGGGGCTGGTGCTCCCCACCTACGACCTCTGTCTCAAGTGTTCCCATACCTTCAATATGCTGAACGCCCGGGGAGCGATCGGCGTGGCCGAACGGACGAGCTATATCGGCCGGGTCCGGAATCTCGCCCACCTCAGCGCGGAGGGCTATCTCCGGCAAAGGGAAGCTCTGGGCTACCCGTTAAAACACAGTGCTTAGTGCTGAGGACTAAGAAGAAAAACACTCAGCACTCAGCACTTAGCACTTTGCACTTTGCATTCAGTGCTGTTTTTTAAGGAGAATTTTGATGGGCAAGGAACTGCTGCTCGAAATCGGAACCGAAGAGATCCCGGCCGCCTTTCTGCCGAAGGCGCTTAAGGATATGGACGAGATCGTCCGGAAGGAGCTTGTGGCAAACCGCATCCGCCACGGGGAGGTCCGGACGATGGGGACGCCCTGCCGGCTCTTCCTGGCGGCAGCCGATGTCGCTGAACGCCAGGAAGATCAGGTCATCGAGAAACTGGGACCGGCCAGAAGGGTCGCCTTTGACGAACAGGGGAACCCCTCCAAGGCCGCCCTTGGTTTTGCCAAAGGACAGGGTCTCGACATCTCGGCGCTGGAAACAATCACCACGGAGAAGGGGGAGTATCTCTGCGCCCGAAAGAAAATCACCGGCGAGGCGACGGAAAGCCTGCTCCCGGCGATCCTGACGAAGGTCATCACCGGGATACCCTTCCGCAAATCGATGCGGTGGTCCGATCTGGAGTTCCGTTTCGCCCGCCCGATCCACTGGCTCCTGGCCCTTTTCGACGGCCGAATCGTCCCCTTCCGGATCGGGAACATCGAAAGCGGCAGCACAAGCCGCGGTCACCGTTTCATGAGCCCCGCATCCTTCCCCGTCGGCAGCCTGGCGGAGTACCTGGCGAAAACACGCGATCATTTCGTCATCGTCGATCCCGTGGAGAGGAAAAAGATCATCCGCGAAGAGACGCAGAAGGCGGCTGAGTCCGCAGGCGGCAGGGTCTTCCACCACGAGGAGCTTCTCGAGACAGTCACCTTCCTCACAGAGTACCCGACCGTCGTCTGCGGGAGCTTCGACCGGGAATACCTGGAACTTCCCAGGGAGGTCCTCATCACCACGATGATCTCCCACCAGAAGTATTTTCCGGTCCTGGACGAAAATGGCGCCCTTCTCCCCTTCTTTCTCACCGTCAACAACACCCTCGCCCATGATCCTGCGGTCGTGAGACAGGGAAATGAAAGGGTCATCCGCGCCCGTCTGGCCGATGCCCGATTTTTTTTCGAAGAGGATCAGAAGATCCCCCTCGACCGTCGCGTGGAGGATCTCAAGAAGGTGATCTTCCATACCCTTCTCGGAACCTCCTACGAGAAGGTCATGCGCTTCCGTAAACTGGCCGCCTGGATCGCCGACCGGATCGATCCGGTCCTCGGGGCCAGGGTGGAGAGGACGGCAACGCTCGCCAAGGCCGACCTGGATACCCAGATGGTCGGCGAATTTGCAGAGCTGCAGGGGGTCATGGGACGTGAATATGCGCTACTGGCCGGCGAGGATTCCGTCGTGGCAAAGGCCATCTACGAGCATTATCTTCCCACAGCGGCTGGCGGCGAACTTCCCGAAACCGACGCAGGCGCCATCGTCAGCATTGCCGACAAGATGGATACGATCTGCGCATTCTTCGGCGTCGATCTGATACCCACGGGGACGGCCGACCCTTACGCCCTGCGCCGCCAAGCCATCGGAATCATCAATATTATCCTAAGGAAGCGCTATCCGCTTCCCGTTGACGGGCTGATCGAGGAAAGCCTCGCCGTTCTCGGCCCGCTTCTGAAGCGTGCCGCCGCTAATGCAAAGGCCGATGTCCTTGAGTTTTTCCGGGGCCGGTTTGAAAATCAGCTCATCTCCCAGGGACATCCCTACGACGTCGTCGCCGCCGTTCTCGCCACCGGCCTGCAGGATTTCGTCCGGGCGGAGGAAAAGATCCTGGCCATGGAGACCTTCAAATCCCATGTTGATTTCCAGCCACTGGCGATCGCCTTCAAACGGGTCGTCAACATCATCCGGGATTTCCAGAACGGCGCCGTCGATCCCTCCCTGTTTGCCGGTCCGGAAGAAAAGGATCTCCACGAGGCGTTTATTCAGATCCGGCAGACGGTTCTTGTGCACATCGCCGGCGGAGACTATCACGCCGCCCTTATCGAAATGGCTCGTCTCCGCAAGCCAGTGGATGCCTTCTTCGAAACGGTTCTGGTCATGGCGGAGGATGAACGCGTCCGCTTCAACCGGCTCTCGCTCCTGAAAGAGATTGCCGATCTATTTCACGGTATTGCCGACTTCTCCAGGATCGTGACCGAGGGATAAAACAGACGGCTTCGTAAAACTTCATATTGAATTTTTTTATCGGATCTGATTTAGTTTAATATCCAGATATCCCCGGCAGGATTGTTTTAACCGTACACGGGCATCCCTAAGCAGCGGGCATAATTGGAGAAAGCCATGACGGATCGGATCAAAGACAAAGATGTCACGGGCCTCGAAGAGTTGCTCCAGCAGCGCAAGGCCCTGTTGGACATCACCAACCGGATACACGCCGCCCAGAATATAAAGCAGATCCTCGTCGATCTGAAGGACGGGATTCTGAACCTCTTCAGCGCCCGCTCTCTGACTATCTATGTCCTGGATCGGATGAGTAACGAGATCTACTCCATGTTCCTGGCCGGCGCGGAGTTGAAAGAAATCCGCGTGGCGATCGACAAGAAGAGCATAGCCGGTTATGTCGCCTCTACCGGAAAAGTCGTCAACATTGCGGACGCCTATGACAGTGATGAGCTCAGGACCATCGACGGGGAGTTAATCTACGACTCGAGCTGGGATAAGAAAACCGGCTTCCGGACCAGGCAGGTCCTCGCCGCCCCGATCTTCCAGAACAAGATCATCATGGGAGTGGTGCAGGTCCTCAACAAGAAGGGAGATACTGGGAAGTTCTCCGCGGATGAAGCGGGATTTCTGCTCGAGATCACGAACGTCCTCGGCATCGCCTTCTACAACCAGGAACGTTACGCCAGGCGGCGGAAAACCCGTTTCGACTTTCTGCTCAGCCGTGGCCTCCTCAAGGAGGAGGAGCTGGACAGCGCCTGGGAGGATTCGCGCGAAGCCAAGGAAACCGTAGAGACCTATCTGACGAAGAAGTACAAGGTCTCCCGCGAGGATATCGGCCGCTCTTTTGAGGAGTTCTTCCGCTGCAAATTCATCCCCTTTTCGGACAAATTTCCCATTCCCGGGAACCTGCTCAAAAACCTGAAGAAGGAATATCTTCGCCGGGAACTCTGGGTCCCGCTGGAAAAGAAGGATGGCGCCATCCAGATCATCGTGGACGATCCCAACAACATCCTGAAGCGGGACATGATCGAAAACCTCTTGAAGACGAAGTCCGTACACTATAACGTCTCCTTTCCGGACGACATCATTAAGTTCATCAACCACTTCTTCCAGTCCCACGAGGACGAATCTTCCTTCACCGAGATCCTCGGAAAACTCGGTGCGGCCGACGAGGAATCCCAGGAGGAGGATGACGAGGTCGTCACCGAGTCCGACAGCGTGATCATGCAGCTCGTTAACAAGATCATCCTCGACGCGCAGGCCAAACGCGCCTCGGACATCCACATCGAACCCAACGTCGGGAAAAAGAACGTCGAGGTCCGCTACCGGGTCGACGGCGACTGCGCCCTCTATCAGACCCTCCCTTACAGCTACCGGGCGGCCGTCGTTTCGCGCATCAAAATCATGTCGAACCTGGACATCACAGTCCGACGCCTCCCCCAGGACGGAAAGATCAAGTTCAAGAAACCGGGCGGCGAGGAGATGGAACTGCGCGTCGCCACCATCCCGACCCAGGGAGGGGTGGAGGATGTCGTGATGCGGCTCCTGGCCACGGCCGGGGATGCCTTGCCCCTCACCTCGATGGGGATGTCGGAGCGCAATTTCCGGGAACTTCGGGCCATCCTGGACAAGCCCTACGGGATGGTCCTCGTCGTCGGCCCCACCGGCTCCGGCAAGACGACCACCCTGCACGCCTCCCTCCACGAGATCAACAAGCCCGACAGGAAGATCTGGACAGCCGAGGATCCGGTAGAAATCACCCAGTACGGGCTCCGCCAGGTCCAGGTCCAGTCGAAGATCGGCTTCGACTTCGCCGCCGCTATGCGCGCCTTCCTCCGGGCGGATCCGGACGTGATCATGGTGGGCGAGATGCGGGATTTCGAAACGGCCAAGACCGGCGTCGAGGCGTCGCTGACGGGCCACCTCGTCTTCAGCACGCTGCACACGAACAGCGCCCCGGAAACCATCGTCCGCCTCCTGGACATGGGGATCGACCCGCTCAATTTCGCCGATGCGCTGCTGGGCATCCTCGCCCAGCGCCTCGTCCGGACCCTCTGCAAGAAGTGCAAGAAGGCCTACCATCCCGACCAGAATGAATTTAACGAGATTATCCAGAGTTACGGCGAGGAGCAGTTCCTGAAACTGAACATCCCCTACGATGACAAGTTCACGCTATTCCAGCCGAAGGGGTGCGACATCTGCGGCAATACAGGATACAAGGGTCGAATGGGGATCCACGAGCTCATCGTCGCCTCGGACGGCATCAAACGGCTCATTCAGAAGCACGAGACGGTCGAAGCGATACGGGATCTGGCGATGGCGGAAGGGATGACGACCTTGCTGCAGGACGGAATCTACAAATCAATCCAGGGCGTCACCGACTTCAAGCAGGTTCGAAGGGTCTGCATCAAGTAGCCCCGCCGGATAAAACCCAATTCATTTCTCCTCCAGCCTCTCTTTCCAGGCACTGAGACGCTGGAACGCATCCAGGGGCGTGAGGTTCATCGGGTCAAGTTCCCGGAGTTCCCGGATCACCGCATCCTTTTCGTCCGCAAAGAGGCTCAATTGATTTGCATGGGGCCGAACCGTCTTTCTGCCCCGGGCAATCTTCGGCATCCCGACCTCGTCGAGTTCCCCCTTCTCCAAGTTACAGAGGATCTCCTTTGCCCGCGCGATTACTTCGCCTGGCACCCCGGCGATCCGCGCCACCTGGATGCCGTAGCTCCGGTTTGTCCCCCCCTCCATGATCTTCCTGAGAAAGATGATCCGGTCCCCCCATTCCCGCACGGCGATGTTGTAATTGCGCACCCCCTCCTTGGTGACGGAAAGCTCCGTGAGCTCGTGATAGTGGGTGGCAAAGAGGGTCCGCGCCCCGAGATGAGCGGCGTCGTGGATATATTCCGCCGTCGCCCAGGCGATGCTGAGACCGTCGAAGGTGCTCGTCCCCCGTCCCACTTCGTCCAGGATGATCAGGCTCCGCTTCGTGGCGTGACTGAGGATATCCGCCACCTCGTTCATTTCTACCATGAAGGTGCTCTGTCCGCGGGCAAGGCTGTCCGCCGCGCCGACACGGGTGAAGATCCGGTCGACCACTCCGATCCGGGCTCTTGTCGCGGGAACGAAACTCCCCATCTGGGCCATGAGAACGATCAGGGCGATTTGACGGATAAAAGTCGATTTTCCCGCCATGTTGGGACCGGTGATGATGAGAAACCGTTTCTTCTCCAGATCGAGGCAGACATCGTTCGGGACAAACCCCGCCCCGCCGGGGATCCGCTCCACGACCGGATGTCGGCCGTCGGTGATCTCAATTGCATCCTCCGCATCGACCACGGGGCAGCAGTAGTTGTACCGCTCGGCAACTTCAGCCAGCGATGCGAGGGCGTCAAGATCGGCGATTCGCGACGCCGTCTCCTGTATCCTCCGGATCTCGCCGGCGATCCTCTCCCGGATTTCGACGAACAAATCGTATTCCCTTGCCTGTCGCCGCTCCTCCGCATGGAGGACCGTCTCCTCGTAACCCTTCAGCTCCTCATTGATATAGCGCTCAGCATTGACCAGGGTCTGCTTCCGGATATAGTCATCCGGAACCAGATGGGCATTCGCCTTCGTGACCTCGAGGTAATACCCGAAGACGCTGTTGAACCCCACCTTCAGGGAATTGATCCCCGTCCGCCGGCGTTCCTTCTCCTCCAGGGCGGCGATCCCTTTCCTGCCGTCGCGCATCGCCGCAATCAGGCGGTCCAGCTCCGGATCATACCCCCCCCGGATGATCCCTCCCTCGCGGATCGTGAGCGGCGGGTCCTCCGCGATCGACTTTTCGATCAGCTCCCGGATGTCGTGCAGCTCGTCGATGCCCCCATGTATCGCCTTCAGAAGCGGCGTTTCGATTTGGCGGATGAGGGCCCGAATCTCAGGCAGAGTCCTGAGGGATGTCCGAAGCGCCGCAAGATCGCGGCCGTTCGCGAGCCCCGTGGCGATCCGGCTTCCGAGACGCTCCAGATCGTAGACGGAACGGAGGCTGCCGCAGAGCGATTCCCGCAGGAGGTGCTGCTCGCGGATCTCGGAAACGGCGGCCAGCCTCTCCCTGATTCTGCCCGGATCCCGGAGGGGGCAATTGAGCCACCAGCGGAGCCTTCTTCCCCCCATGGAGGTCATTGTCTGGTCGAGGACGTGAAATAGCGACCCGGCTTTCTTCCCGTCTACGATCGTGGCGAAGAGCTCGAGATTTCGCTTGGCGACCTCGTCCAGGATCAGCTGGGCGCCGCTTTCATACCAGGTCAGGTCGTTAATGTGGCCGAGACGCCCCTTCTGAGTCTCGGCCATGTAGCCCAAAACGGCGCCCGCTGCAACCGCCATCGCGGGATGACGATCCACGGCCATCTCCGTCAGCCTCTCTTCGGAGAAATGATCCCGGAGACGGATGAGTGCATCCTCCAGAGCGAACTTCTCCGGCGGGAAACGGTTGATCAGGCAGCGCTCCTCATCGCCGGCAAGGCTGCGGACCAGATCGCTGTCGCTAAGGTTCTCGGCGATGATCAGTTCGCGGATCTCAAGCCCGGCCGTCTCCGCGCGGAAAACTTCACGGTCGTCCGTTTCGGTCACCCGGAATTCTCCTGTGGAGATATCGACGAAGGCAAGGCCGAAACGGCCGTCCCGGACAACCAGGGCCGCAAGAAAGTTGTTCTCCTTGGCCCGGAGGTTTTCCGCATCGAGGACCAGCCCGGGGGTCACGACGCGCACCACCTCGCGCTTCACCACCCCCTTTGCCAGCTTCGGATCCTCAACCTGCTCGCAAATGGCCACCTTGAACCCCTTTTCGATGAGCTTCGCGATGTAGGAGGAGGAGGCATGGTAGGGAAAGCCGCAGAGGGGGATGGCGTCCTGACTGCTCTTGTTTCGGGAGGTCAGGGTGATATCGAGGACCCGGGAGGCGGTCACGGCATCCTCGAAGAACATCTCATAGAAGTCTCCCATTCGAAAAAAGAGGATGCAGTCGGGGTAGCGCTCCTTCATCTCCGCATACTGGCGCATGGCGGGGGTCGGGTCCATCACTCCCATCTTCCGCCCCTCTTTCTTAAATCGATGTAAGACGACCGTTCCAGCTTTCCCTCTCCGCCGATGAAGATATTCAAGAACCAGCTCACCGCGCCGATGATCAGGGCGCCGATCACAGCCGTCCAGAAACCGTGGACCGTAAAGCCGGAAATCACGGCGGAGACAATCTTCAGCATCAGGGCGTTGATCAGAAAGGTGAACAGCCCGAGGGTAAGGATGTTGATGGGGAGCGTCAGAAGAATGAGGAGGGGGCGGAAAAATGCATTCAGAATTCCCAGCGTGGCCGCCGCCAGGAACGCCGGCAACAGGCCATCCACACGGATGCCGTCGAGGAGCCAGGAGGCCGCCAGAACGGCCGCCGTCAACACCAGCCAGCGCAACAGAACCCCCCTCATCACTACCCTCCTCCCCTCGCGGGATATCAGCCGCCTCCCTGCCGCAATATTGGGATGATACGAAAATTTCCGGAAAACCCCGCCCGTTACTCCGGAGAGAACTCATCCTTCCCCGCGCCGCAGACCGGACAGACCCAATCTTCGGGAAGGTTTTCAAAAGAGACCCCCTTGCGGATCCCCGCATCGGGATCACCCTCCGCCGGGTCATAGACATAACCGCAGATATTGCAAACATATCTTTCCATGTTCTTTTTCCTCCTTCTGTCGTTAAAACCATCGTCCGGGATTTTCCGGCCTACAGACTGCTTTTCACCATCTCCGCCATCTTCAATCCGAGCGCACGGCGCCTTGCCGTAACCTCAGCTCAGGCGACCGCCGCCGCGCCGATCGCAAAGGCGCGGAGATTGTCCTCGACTCGGGAGGCCGGCATACCCTCGCGGATCACCGCTGCGAATAGCTCCCGGTTGACGGGCAGCACCCCCAGCCTCGCAACGGCGCCTATCATGATGATGTTCCCCAAAATGGGGTTGCCCAGTCGGATCGCTTCGGCCGTCGCATCGAGAAAACAGGACGTCTCCGAAAGGGCTGCGACCGCCTTACGGATCGTCTCCGGCGCCGGGTAGTCGGCCTCGCCCGTGATCACGCCCACCGGGTAGATCGGCCGCATGTTTACGAGCGACTTCACGGCGGGGTTGCCGTAGTCGGCAAGCACCCGAATCGCCTCGACCGGCTCGAGGGCGACGACCAGATCCGCCCTCCCCTTCGGGATCTGCGGACTCCAGACCGCCGCAGACGAAACACGGATGTGGCTCATGACCGAGCCGCCGCGCTGGGACATCCCGAACGTCTCCCCGATCGTCACCCTGAACCCCCTCCGGACCAGCATGTTCGCAAGGACCCGCGAGGCCATGACATTCCCCTGGCCCCCCACGCCGGTAATCACGATATTGTAAGGATCTTTCCGCAATGCCTCATTCGTCATGATTTTGCCGCCTCCTCGCAACGGATGGCCTCGGCCGGGCAGATTCCGGCGCAGACGCCGCAGCCGGCGCAGATGACCTCATCGATCTGCGCTTTTTTCTTTTCCCTGTTCCAGAGAAGCCCCGGGCAGCGGAAAATCCTCGTGCAGAGGCGGTTACAGCCACAGGCATCCCCCCGGCAGAGGGTGTCATCCACCTGCATGAGGTAGCGCTTCGTTCCCTTTTTCTCGGGGGAAAGGGCGCAGGACTGCTTCAGGATCAGGACCTTCACCCCCTGTTGGCCCTCCATGAGGCGGTTCAGCGTCTCTCTCGTTTCCTGAAGAGCGAACGGGTCCCCGACGACGACCTTCGCTCCTATCGCCCCGCAGAGGGCGGCGATATCGACCATGGGGGATGCGTCCCCCATGGCGTTGACGTCGATCCCCGGGTGGGACTGGAATCCCGTCATCGCCGTACCGTTGTTGTCGAGGGCGATAAAGATGATGTTCGCATTCTGATGAACGGCGTTGATCAGGGCGGGAATGGCCGCATGGTAGAAGGTCGAATCCCCGCAAACGGCGATGACCGGCTGGTCCATGCCGAACGATCCCAGTTTGCCGAATCCGGAGGCCAGACCCGTCCCGGACCCCATCGCATGGAGGGTCTTGGCGGTATAAAACCCGGCGGCGGGAAAGAGGGAAGCCATCGCATAGCAGCCGATGTCCCCGCAGACGAATCCGCCGCGGCCGTCGCGCTGCAGCGCCTCGCGAATGCTCCAGAAGGAGGCGCGGTGGGGACAGCCGGGACAGAAGGTCTGTTCGCGCCTGGGGGCAAGGCCGGCGAACGCCCGGAGCTTTTCCCTGTAGGCTGACGAAAGTACGGGAGGGTCGATTCCCAGGATCCGGCCGACGGCCGCCATCACCAGATCGGGATTCAGCTCGCCCGCCATCGGCAGAATACCGTCGTTTTTCCCGTAAAAGGTCTTGACACCGATCTCCCGTACCTGCTCGGCGGCCAGGATCTTGACCTGCTCCTCGAGAAACGGGAGGACCTCCTCAACGATCAGGATCTTCTCTGTTGTCGACAGGACTCTTTTCAGAAGCGCCGGCGGAAGGGGCCAGGTCGTACCGAGTTTGAGAATGCCCACCCGATCCTCGGCTTCGAGCAGCGACACGGCCTCAAGGCTGTAGAGCCTGCAGGCGCTGCTCGTGATGATCAGGAGCTCCGGCCTCTCCGGTCCGGAATAGGCGTTGAACGGGCTTTTCTCGAAGATCGCCGCCGCCTTCCGGATCTTCTCCTGCTGAAGACGGTGCTTTTCGATGACGGGGGCGCTGATCATCGGCCCCCGCTCGGGGTCGGAAACCGCGCCGTCGCAGAGGAATTCCGCCTTCCTCGCTGCGGGCGGGAGCGCCCCGAGGATGACGTTTCCGCTTGCATGCGACATGCGGGTCACACTGCGGACCATGACGATGCTCCGGATCTCCTCCGAGAGGGTGAAGGCCCAGCGGGTCATCTCCTTCGCCTCCTGGAAATCCGCCGGCTCGAGGAGCGGAATCTCCATGAGCCGCGCGAAATGGCGGGATTCCCCCTCGTTAACGCTCGAGAGCGCCCCCGGATCGTCGCAGGTGACGAGGACCATCCCGGCCCGCGTCCCCGACCCGGCCAGGTGGAGAAGAAAGTCCGAGGCTACGTTGACGCCGTTCTGCTTCATCACGCACAGCGACCGGAGCCCCGCAAAGGAGGCCGCCGCCGCCGTCTCCATGGCCACCTTTTCATTGGTGGACCACTCTACATAGAGTTTTCCCGTTTCCGCAAACCGGGAAAGTGTTTCGATGATTTCGGAAGAAGGCGTGCCGGGATAACCGGCTGCAACCTGCACTCCGGCCTCCAGAGCGCCGCGGGCGATGGCCTCGTTCCCCATGAGGAGAACCTCGTCCCCCTCCCTTTGTCCCCTATCCATGGACATCCAAATCCTCCCTGCCGGCGCCGCTCTCTCCTGGGGGCCGGCTTGCCGCCTTCTTCTTGTTCAGGGAGGCCGCCTTCAGTTTTTCCAGATTGCCTGCCGGAACCTCGCGGAATTCAAGAACCCCCCGGCGGCGGGCCAGTTCCAGGAGATCCCGGCCGCGCTTCGTCCGGACGATCACCTGATTCCACAAGCGGGCCGCCTTCCATCCCTCCGGAAGACGGGCCGACCCCACCGAGAGATCGCTGAACTCCGCCGTCATATCGGCGCAGGAACGGCAGGATTCACGTACGCAGGGGGTAATCTCGTCGAGAGAAAACCGGGCAGTCTCCTCCGGCATGTACACCTCGAGGGTATGGTAACGGCTCGGCGGGATATCCATCCCGATCACCGCGGCAAGATCCGTTTTTTTCTTCAGGATGTCGGTGAGCGGACGCCAGGAAAGCGCCCAGCCGCAGAAGAGCCCCACCACAAGCTTCAGCCTGTCCATGCCGCTTTCGGCGGCCGCCAGCGGCTGAAGACGCATCTTGGCGAGGGCCAGCGCCTGACAGGGAGTGGCCACAACGCCGATCCGCCGGCAATCCGTACGGAGCGCCCGGTTGAACTCGGCCACGGTGGGAGAGACGACGAAACGGCTCCCTCCCAGTTGCGCCGCCGCTTCAGGTTCACTGACGGTCACGGCGCGGGGAAGGAGATCCTCCCCTCTCTCTGTGAGAACCGCCGCATCGATCAGCCCCCCACGGAGGGCCAGGGTCATGAGTGCGGTCACCACGCCGCCGTGCTGCGACCGACGCCTGTTCCCCTCCTGCGCCGCCCTCGCAATGAAAAATCCCTTCACCGCCCCCAGTTCGTGCGTCAGATCCGCCTCGTCATAAAGCCTCGACTTCATGTCCGCCAGGTCCGCAGGCGTTCGCGGACAGAAGGCAAAACACCGCCCTTGGGCGAGATCGCAGTGGTGGAGTATGACCGTCCTGTCCCGGTAGGAAGCCTGGTAGGGACAAAGGTTGACGCAGGCGCCGCACCCCGTGCAAAAACCGGTCCGCAGGACCATCTCCTCCAGCTCCCTCTGCCCCCCCTGAACCTTCCCCTCTTCCGATGAATCCGCTTTCCGCTCAGTCTCCCGCATGATGCCGCATCCGCCTCGACGTTTCGATTCCCGGGAATGGCCGGTTTTCCCCGATTTTCGGAGCGCATTCTAACACGAGCGGATGATTTCCTGTCAACCCAAAATCACGGGGCAAAGGGATAATTTTCGCTGATCGTCAAGACAGTTGTTGACAACCTTCTTTTCTTATATTATGAAGCGCCGTGAAATCAATCTTCCCCAGTAGCTCAGTCGGTAGAGCAGATGGCTGTTAACCATCGGGTCCGTGGTTCGAGTCCGCGCTGGGGAGCCAATTAAAACAGGGGTTGCAACGATGAAGGTTGCAGCCCCTTTTTCAATTGTCAAGTGC
>JAHJQP010000107.1 GCA_018819165.1 Pseudomonadota bacterium | reverse complement strand
GTAAAAGGAGAAAAACGCCCTCACCCCAGGAGGAGCTGGTTGTCTTTGGAGCGGGACTCGCCGAGGCTGGTGACGGTGATGGCGGGTCGGCCGAGGACGGGACACTTCGTCTCGCAGATCCCGCAGCCGATGCAGAGCTCCAGGTCGACATGGGGCTTCTTCACGGCGACCTCCTTACCGCTCTGCGTCCGGGCCACCGCCTCCTCCAGCCAGATCGCCTTCTTCGGCGTGGGGCAGACCTCCTGGCAGACGATGCAGGGGATCCCGTGGGAGTAAGGGAGGCACCGCCCCGGGTCGATCATCGCGAGTCCGATCTTGACCTTCGCCTTCTCCTCCGGATTGAGCTTCTTGATCGCCCCCGTCGGGCAGACCTGGCCGCAGAGGGTGCAGCGGTATTCGCAATAGCCGATCCGGGAAACGAGGATGGGGGTCCAGAGCCCCTCGAAGCCCCCCTCCAGGAGGGCCGGTTGGAGACCACCTGTGAGGCAGACCTTCATGCATTCCCCGCACTTCGCGCACCGCCGAAGGAAATCCGCCTCCGGGAGGGCGCCCGGCGGCCGGATCAGCGTCGGATCGGCCGCCATGGCCTTTGAAAGCGGCGTGATACGTACGAGTGGTACGGCGGCTATTCCCGCGACGACAGAGGCGACAACGCGCCGCCTTCCAAGGTCGAGCGCCCGCGCCTTATTCCTTGAAAAGCCGAAACGGACAGCTACCTGCGGGCAGACATCATCGCAGGCCATGCAGGCGACACATTCCGAAACCTTCCACCCGTCCTCCGCAACCGGTCCCATACCGCCCCGGCAGGACGCCATGCATGCTCCGCAGCCGTCACATCCTTCGCTCACCGACCGCTTCAGGAGCGCCCAACGGGAAAGGATGCCCAGAAGCGCCCCCAGTGGGCACAGATAGCGGCACCAGAAGCGCCGCTCGACAAGGTTCAGTCCGATGATCCCGAGAAAGAGCGCCCCGAGGAAGAAGGCCTGGTGGAACTGCGGCGGCCGGAAGGGAAGAACGGTCTTTTTCAGGAGACTGTAGACGGCCTCCGAGGCATCCGTAAGGACGGGGAGCTGTGCGGCGTAGATCGCGTCGAAGACCGCGGAGACGGCGTGGCTGAAGGCGGGATAGATGGAGAGCGCAAGTGACCGGATCGTCAGCGACAGGGGGTCCACGAAGCCGGCGGGCTGGAGCGTGAAGACCGACGCCGCCAGGATGAACAGCAGGATCAGGTACTTCAGCCGGTACCAGCCCAGCGGCCTCTGTCGGGGATGGCCAAGGCGCGCAGCAAGGTCGTTCAACGCGCCAAGCGGGCAGGCCCAGCCGCAGAAGACACGGCCGAGCAGCGCCGTCGCCGCGATGATGATCAGTGCAAGCGACAGGAGGCGCTCCGGAGAGCGGGTGGCCAGGGCGGTCGTCAGCCAGAGCAGGGGGTCGGCGTCCAGAAAAATTTTTACCGGATATCCGAGTTCGTTTGCCCCCTTCGACTCCGTCTGAAGGAACAGATAGAGGAAGATCAAAAGAAAAATTCCCTGGCTCGCTCTGCGAAGGTTTCTCAGCATAGGCGCCTACAGGTCGATTTTCCGGATGCTCAGCTTCTCGAGGTCCATCTTGCCCAGGCCCGCCTGCTGCCCTATTCGGACATAGCCGAGGTCGGCGGGCTTCAGGCCGAAGAGGGTAGCCCCGAAGGCATCCACAGCGACCTGGTCCGCACCGGCGACGATCATGTCGAGTCTCTTCACGTCCCTGAGATCGCCGCCCTGGGGGCCGTTGGCCGTGAGGATACGCACGGCGTCGAGGATGACGAGCGATGGCTTTACGAAGGCGGCCAGGTCGACGAGGCTCTCATCGATCCGCTGGTGGATCCGCCCCCGCCAGCCGCCCATGACCCCCATCAAATTCTTCATCCCGAGCGTGAGCCTGGAGGTCCCGTGCACCTTCGCGATGGGGATGTTGAGGAGCTTGTCCGCCTCGACGGCCTCCGTGTAGAGGGGCCAGACCTTGAGCGTATTCCCGCCGATCCTCATCTCTCTGAATTTCCGGTCGTCCATGAAGCTCACTTCGGCGGCCGCGGCGGCCGCCGCCTCGGCTATTCCGCTCTGCCGGTAGGTCCGTCGCGCATCGGAGACCGGGTGGTCGAAGACCTTCACCTTCTTCGCCCCCGCTTCGATACAGAGACCGACGACGGCGGCCACGACTTCAGGATTCGTGGTCGCGGCGTACTCCGGCGTCCGGTCCCAGCCGATGTTCGGCTTGACGACAACGATGTCCCCGCGCGAGACGAACCGGCCGATCCCGCCGATGCCGTCCAGGGCCGCCCGGACGGAAGCGACCGGAGAGCTGCCGCAGGCCACGCAGAGGTCTGGACGTCCTGCGGCCTCAAGACTACCGGCAAGCAGGCCCAGAACCGGCGGCACAGATAGCGCAGCGCCGGTAACGACTGCCGATTTCAGAAATTCCCTGCGGTTCATTGAGTGATTCACTGGTTTTCGTACACCTCGTACTCGGTCGGTTCGCTCGATGTCTTCCCGGCATTGCAGATCCGGAATGGCCCCAGCCCCCTCAGACCCACGGGGCGGATGCGGCTATTCGGGGCTGAGGTCGATGACCGTGATCTCCGGCGGCGCGAGAAAGCGGACCGGGGGGCCCCAGGTCCCCGTTCCCCGGCTGACGTGGAGCAGGGCGCCGTTCGCCAGGCGGAAG
>JAHJQP010000106.1 GCA_018819165.1 Pseudomonadota bacterium | reverse complement strand
TAAATTATTATTCACCTTCTGTCTGCAGATTCCGAACTTACAGCGAAAACAAGGAGATCAAAGGGAACGACATGGTGGAACCTGATTTTGAAAAAGGCGGGGGACTGATGCCGGTCGTGGTCCAGGACCATGAGACGGGGGAGATCCTCATGCTGGCCTACATGAACCGTGGGGCCTGGCTGAAAACCCTCGAGACGGGGAAGGCCACCTACTGGAGCCGGTCCCGGCAAAGCCTCTGGCTGAAAGGGGAAACCTCCGGCCATGTTCAGCTGGTCCGGGAGGTGCTGCTGGATTGCGACGCGGATACCATTCTGCTGAAGGTCGAACAACTGGGAGGCGCCGCCTGTCACACCGGTTACCGGTCATGTTTTTACAGAAAATGGGCCGAAGGGGACTTCGTTACCGTTGGTGAGCGGATCTTTGATCCGAAGGACGTGTATCGATGAATAAGTTGAAATTGGGGATTCCCAAGGGGAGCCTGGAAGCCAATACCGTGGAACTGTTCAAGAGGGCGGGCTGGCATATCACCTATGACAGCCGGAGTTATTTTCCCGATATCGATGATGAAGAGCTTTCCTGTACGCTGGTCCGCGCCCAGGAGATGTCACGCTATGTGGAGGATGGCACGCTCGATCTGGGACTGACCGGCCAGGACTGGATCATAGAAAACGAATCGGATGTCGTGGCTGTTCAGGACCTGGTCTACTCCAAGACCTCGGCGAGGCAGGCGAAGTGGGTCCTGGTCGTCCGCGAAGATTCTCCCATCCGGTCGATTGAGGATATGGAGGGGAAGAAGGTATCGACGGAACTGGTCAATTTTACCCGGCGTTACTTCGCCGAGCGGAACATCAACGTCCATGTAGAATTTTCCTGGGGGGCGACCGAGGCCAAGGTGGTCGAAGGGCTGGTGGATGCGATTGTCGAAGTCACGGAGACGGGGACCACCATCCGGGCCAATAAACTTAAGATCATCCATGAACTGATGAAGACCAACACCAAGCTGATCGCCAATCGCGGGGCATGGGAAGACCCATGGAAAAGACAGAAAATCGAACAGATCCGTCTGCTCCTCAACGGTTCCCTCCAGGCGCTGGGGAAGGTGGGGCTGAAAATGAATGTCTCGCGGGAGAATCTCGACCGGGTGGTGATCCTGCTTCCTTCACTGAAAGCGCCGACGATCTCCAGTCTCCATTCGGAGGACTGGCTGGCCGTGGAGACCATCGTGAGCGGAAGCATCGTCCGGGAACTGATCCCCCTTCTCAAGGCGGCAGGGGCCGAGGGGATCATCGAGTACCCGCTGAACAAGGTTATCTGAGGGGAAGACTATCATGCGGAAGGCGACCATCAGAAGAAAGACCGCGGAGACGGAGGTCTCGGTGGTTATCGATCTGGACGGAAAAGGGAAGGGCGACATCGACACGTCGGTTCCCTTCCTGGATCACATGTTGAACCTCTTTGCCAGACATGGACTGACGGATCTGGCCATCCGCAGTCAGGGCGACATCGATGTGGACGATCATCACCTTGTGGAGGACGTGGGGATCTGCCTGGGACAGGCCGTCAGGAAGGCCTTGGGGGACAGGAAGGGGATCAGCCGGTACGGTTCGTCGTCGGTACCGATGGACGAGAGCCTCTGCAGCGTGGCGATGGATCTCTCCGGGAGACCCTATCTGGTCTGGCGCGCCGAGCTTGGGGAACGGAGGATCGGGGAGTTCGATCCGGCCCTTCTTCGGGAATTTTTCAAGTCATTCTCGGATCATAGTGGAATAACATTGCACATCAACCTCAGCTATGGTACAAACGGGCATCATATGGCGGAGGCGATTTTCAAGGCCTTTGCCCGCGCCTTCAGAGATGCGATCGCGATAGACGGACGGATCGAGGGTATCTTGTCTACCAAGGGTTCCCTGGAGGTCTGAAGACCAGGAAATGCCTCGAAATATTGCGATGCAGAAATTGCATCGGCAGGAGATGTGAAGATTTTTCCGGAAAGGACGGAACCTGCCGCCGTCATGGACAAGGGGGGCAGAATCATCGAAAAGTCGTCCGGTTTCCTCAGGGGTTTATATAGCCTTTTTCCCATCTGCATCCTTCTGCTCATGGTCGGGGGCTGCCTTTATCGCGAGGACGCTGGCATTGCCGTCCCGGAAGGGAAGGTTGTTTTTGACCGGATTGCCGTGGTCCCCTTTCAGCAGATCGTTCCGGAAGAATCGCGCAGCGGTACCGTGCGCTGCCCCCTCTGCGGGCTGATGGTCGATGCAACACGATCCTCCGGAAGTCCGGAAGCGTTGGTGGAGGACCTCTTCCTGAAACAACTGGACAAAGGCAAACGGAAATTCGGTCTCATTGCCGGAGAACGCGTCGCCGCAGTCTTCAGGCGGGTCTCTGCGATTTCCCTCAAGATTCCCCTCCGGCAGGTGCTGCGCAACGTGGGAAGCGAACTGGGGGCGGAAGGCGTCGTGAGCGGGTATGTCTACCGTTTTCGGGAGAGGAAGGGGGTCTCCTATGCCGTTGAACAGCCGGCGTCGGTTGCCTTTGAGATTCACCTGCTTAGGGTCAGTGATGGGGCGCTCGTCTGGAGAGGTTACTTTGATAGGACGCAGAGTTCGCTGATGGAGGATCTCCTCAAGGCTCCCTCGTTTTATCGGGGAGGTGGGAGGTGGGTCACGGCGGAGCAACTGGTCGAAGAGGGACTGGAACAGGTCGTGAAGAACTTTCCCGGCATGCAGTAGCGCCTCCGCGAGGCCCGCAGTGAGGCAGACCCGATTCTGAATTTCCGCGATGGTGGAGATTCCTTTGTTTTCTGGAGAAGAATCCTTTAGTGATCATCATTCCCGCCATCGATCTTAAAGAAGGCCGGTGTGTGCGTCTTGCCCAGGGAGACTTCGGGCGGATGACCGTTTACGACGACGATCCGGTCGGGGTGGCCTGCGCCTGGAAGGCGCGGGGCGCCGAACGTCTGCACTTGGTCGATCTGGACGGGTCCCTCGCGGGCGTCCCCCGCCATGAGGCGGTGATTCGGGATATCGTTGCCGGGACTGGGCTGCCGGTTCAGGTCGGGGGTGGAATCCGCGATATGAAAACCATCGGATCCTATTTGTGGATCGGGGTCCGGTGGGTGATCATCGGTACGGCTGCCTTGAGGGACCCGGGGTTTGTCCGGGAGGCCTGCCGGGAGTTTCCAGGTCAGGTGATACTTGGCATCGATGCGGTCGGGGGGCGCGTCGCCGTGCAGGGATGGACGCAGACGACAGAGGAGACAGCGGTGGCGCTTGCAAAACGGTTTGCGGAGGACCGGCCGGATGCCCTGGTCTACACGGACATCGCGAGAGACGGGATGCAGGTCGGCGTCAATATCGAAGGCACAGAGGAACTGGCCGGATCGGCAGGGATCCCGGTGATCGCCTCCGGAGGGGTAGCGGGGATCCGGGATATCGAGAGGCTCATGCCCCTGGAGAAGCGGGGCGTCGTCGGTGTGATCGCAGGCAAGGCCCTCTATACGGGCGCCCTTTCCCTTGAAGAGGCGATTGCCTGCACAAAGGGCCGGCCGGGCTTCGTAAAAGCTCCAGAGGGGTGAGGAGTGAGGCGTACGTTTCATAAGGGATGAAGGAGGCGCCCATGGAAGAGTGCATATTCTGTAAAATCGCGGCCGGCGGGATTCCTATCCTGAAGGTGTATGAAACGGAGAGTGTCCTGGCCTTTGAGGACATCCATCCCATGTCCCCGGTCCATATCATCATCATACCCAAGCGCCATATCGCCACCCTGATGGATGTCGGTGCGGAAGAGATGGCGGATCTGCAGGCCATGATGGCCGCCGCTCAGGAAGTGGCCCGGATCAGGAAGATCGACCGCCGCGGTTTCCGGGTGGTGATCAACTGCAATGAAGAAGGGGGACAGGTGATCTTCCATCTTCACATGCATCTGCTGGGCGGCAAGAAACTCGGGGACGGCCTTGACTGAAACTTATTTTCATTGACAAAACGCAAAGATGATCTAACTTAACCTGAGTGGAGACGCATAAGCCATGATGTTCAAGGAAACAGTGGACCGGGAAATGATCCTGGCGACCAAGTCAAAGGACAAAATCCGCTTGTCGGCCCTCCGCATGTTGAAAAATGGTCTGCATAACCGGGAAATCGATCTGAAACGTGAACTGGACGAGGTTGAATTTCTCCAGCTCCTCTCTTCCATGGTCAAGCAGAGGAAGGATTCGATCGAACAGTTTGAAAAAGGCGGTCGGATGGATCTCGTGGAAAAGGAGCAGGCGGAGCTGAAGATAATTGAAGAGTTCCTTCCGGCTCAGCTGTCGGAAGCAGATCTTGATGCGGCGATCACGGAGGCTATTCTTGAGACGGGCGCCACGAGCGCCCGGGACATGGGGAAGGTCATGAAGGTCCTGATGCCGAAACTGACCGGCAGGGCGGACGGCAAGGCGGTCGGTGAAAAGGTCAAGGCCAGATTGTCCGCGTAGGGGAAGGGGAATTTGAAGGGGTCTATTCCCGAGGACAAGATCGAGGAGATCCGGAGACGGGCCGATATCGTTTCTCTGATTGGGGGGTATGTGACCCTGAGAAAGGCGGGGAAGAATTTTCTCGGGCTCTGCCCCTTTCACCGGGAGAAAACACCATCGTTTACGGTGAGTCCTGAAAAGCAGATGTTCTACTGCTTCGGTTGCAGCGAGGGAGGGGATGCCGTTTCCTTTCTGATGAAGCTCAACCAGCTGACCTTTCCCGAGGCGGTCCGCCACCTGGCGGGCAAGGCCGGTGTCGTCATCCCCGAGAGGACAGTGAGTCACGAGGAGAAGGAGCGTCGCACCCTCCGGGAGCAGATCCGTCAGACCAATGAAATCGCGGCTGCTTTTTTCGCGGATGCGCTCCGGTCACCGGCGGGGGAGGGGGCCAGGGAATATCTCCGGAAGAGAGGGATCGGCGAGGAGGCGGTCAGTACATTTCGGCTCGGCCTTGCCCCGGACGGATGGCGCCATCTGCTCGATTTTCTGGGGAAGAAAGGTATCTCCCCCCAGCTCGCAGAAAAGGCTGGTCTGATCGTGCCGAGAGCGGGGCAGCAGGATCGGGGTTATTACGACCGGTTTCGGGGAAGGTTGATGATCCCCATCGAAGACGTCGACGGCCATGT
>JAHJQP010000105.1 GCA_018819165.1 Pseudomonadota bacterium | reverse complement strand
GCCCTTACCGCAGACGACCGACTCGTGCGGAAGGTTGGGGAGCATCATCAGGATCGCCTGGAGCCCCTCGTCAGTCTGTTTCAGCGACTCGTCGAGTTCCTTGATCCGGTTCGAGACCTCCCCCATCCGGGCGATGAGGTCCGCGGCGTCCTCCTTCTTTTGCTTCTTCCCGCCGATCTGCTTGGAGACCGCATTCCTCTCGCTGCGGAGTCCCTCGACCTTCTGGATTACCTCCCGCCTCTTGGAGTCGAGATCGATGAACTGTTCCAGGTTCGTCTCCTGGCCCCGCTCGCGCATCTTGGCGGCGACGAAGTCGATGTTCTGGCGGAGATATTTAATGTCCAGCATGGCCCAGCTCTTCTTTCCTGTCCGAGGGAAATTTCCCCTATCACTTTGACCCCTTGAAGTCAATCATTTTGTCGGCATCTCCTTCAGGATGTCCTGCGGCGTAATGATCTGTCCATTGTAACTGTTGACCCTCCGGATCTCCGACCCGGAACCGAGAACCCGCTGGACCTCGCCGGCAATCTGACCGCTGTAATTCATCTCGGGAACGATGACGGTTCTCACTTTTTCCGCCAGGGCCGCCACCTCCTTGTCCGGAAAAGGCCAGATGGTCAAGAGCTGGAGAACGCCGGCCCTGACGCCCTTCTTCCGCGCTTCCAGAGCCGCGGCCCTTCCCGACCGGGTCGTCGCCCCGAGGGTCACCAGCAGCACATCCATATCGTCTTCATAAAAACATTTCGTCATCACAATCTCGTCCCGATGCATCTCGATCTTCCGGTGCAACTGGGCCACCCGCCACTCCGCATTGGCGGGGTCGTTGTTGCTGTATCCGTCCGGACCGTGCATGGAGCTCGACACATGGAAGACATAGTCGCTGCCGTAAGCGGATAGAGGCGCCACACCGTCCGCATCGGCCGCGAAGGGCATGTATTGATCGGTGGGACCGGAAGGTTTCTTCCGGTCGATCACCTCGATCTCGCCCGGTGCGGGAACAGAAAACGTTTCACGCATATGGGCCACGATCTCGTCGGGGGCGAGGATCACGGGAACACGGAATTTTTCCGCAAAATTGAAGGCTGTCACCGTCAGGGCAAAACACTCGCTAACCGTCGCCGGGCACAGGGCGATCACTATCTGGTCGCCATGCCGGCCCCATCTGAGCTGCATGATGTCGGACTGCGCCGGTTTCGTCGCCAGGCCGGTGCTGGGTCCGCAGCGCTGAACGTTGATCACCACACAAGGAACTTCCCCCATGACGGCAAGTCCCAGATTCTCCTGCATCAGCGAAAAGCCCGGTCCGCTGGTCGCCGTGAAGGCCTTGGCGCCGGCCAGAGAAGCTCCAATAACTGCTGCAATGCTGGCTATCTCATCCTCCATCTGCATGTAGACGCCGCCCACCTTCAGCATGACTTTCGAGCATTCTTCCGCAATTTCAGAAGACGGCGTTATGGGATAACCGGCATAAAATCTGGCTCCCGCATAGATGGCGCCTTCCGACATCGCCTGGTTGCCCTGAATCAGTTTCACTTCTCTTGCCACGGTCCTACCTCCTTTTTCTTTCCCGTTCGATCATCCTGGCAAAGCGGATCATCCCTTCTTCGACCTGCTCGGGGGCAATCATGCTGAAACTGGCCCGCATATAGTTTTTCAGGCCCGCTGTCGTCGAGAATCCACTTCCCGGAACCAGAAGAACGCCAAGATCCAAGCCGTCTGACTCCACCATGCGGTCGGCATCAAAACCCGCGGGCATTTCAAACCAGAGGAACATGCCTTCAGCCGGGACATGATAACGGACGTCATCCGGCAGGTGTTTACGGGCGGCCGCCACGACGGCATCGCGGTTTCGCCGGTAGATTCTGCAGTTCTCGCGGATAAGAGCGCGGAATTCTTCATCGGTGTGATTTGCAAAAAACCCTGTCAGGAGCGCCTGATCCATGGCGCTGGTATGAAGATTGGCTCCCTGCTTGTAGAGCTGGAAATAGCCGATGATCTCGACAGGCCCGGAGGCATATCCGAGACGCAATCCCGGCGCGAAGATCTTGGAAAAACTGTCGAGACGGACAACCCGGCCCTCCCGGTCCAGAGACTGCAGGGTCGGCAATAAATCCCGCTCCTCGAGCTGAACCAGCTGATAGGGGTCATCTTCCAGAATCAGGAGATCATAGCGCGAGGCGATCTGCAACAGGTGACTGCGGCGTTCGAGGGACAGGGAGACGCCGGCCGGATTGTGGCCGTTGGGAACCTCATAGATAAATTTCGGCAGGCTTTCGCCCCTCGTTTTTCTCTTCCCGAGAATCCTTTCCAGTTCCGCCGTGATCATCCCCTGGGCATCGAGGGGGACGGGAATGAAACGCTCCGTGAACGCGCGAAAGGCCCCCAGTGCCCCGGGGTAAGCCGGTTCCGACAGGGCGACGCTGTCATTCTGATCGAGGAATAGATAGGCCATCGTGTGAAGGCCTTCCTGCGCGCCATTAAGAACCTGGATCTGCTCATCTTTAAGTTCCACCCCGTCCTTGGCGGCGTGCCACTTGATGATATGGGGCTTCAAGTCGGCATGGGCGCCGGTAGGCCCGTACTGACAGGCCAGATCCATCGCTTTGTCCCTGATTTCAAAATTCCGGCCGCTTTTGAAAACCACATCCAGGGATTCAAAGGCAAAAGTCTGCGCATTCGGGTAGCCGCCCCCCAGGGAGATCATGCCCGGCATTCGCATGAGAGGATTGAGTTTGCGAATCGGAGATGGTTTAAGCCCCCCCGTCCGCCCGGCCAGCAATGGGTGGATATTCATGAAATTCTCCTATGGGATCCACGAGGTTTTTAGGTTCATCCGGTTGATGCGTACTTTTATCTGATAATATTGGATCTAACCCTGACTGACTTTCAACTACCTTATCAATAACCTCGATCATCATTTTGTTACGTATTGTTTATTGAAAGCGAGATTTTGAGGAAATGCATTTGTTTAGCAGCTTTCTTTTGGTAATGTGCATCAATGATCTATAAAAAGTTCAAATGCAAAATCTCTGTGCTAAACCATCCAAGGTGATGTTTGTTGCGATCTCGTCGTGGGGAATGATCAGGTAACGCCAGGGTTTGCCTCCATTACTCAGGGCATGGCTCGATGCGTTGGCGCACCATTTGACGGCAGTTTCCTTTTTGGCTAAAACAATGGCATCCTCCATCTGGTTGCGCATCTTCGGTTCGAGCATGAAAATCATCTCCGACGTCTCGGCCACAAAATCCGGCTGATATTCGAGATGATCGGCGCCAACACGATAAAAAATCTGAAACTGGCCCTTGGCGGGTTTGAACCACTTGATGGCATCCCTGTCGAGGATCACGGCAAGCTTACGTTCGGCCTCCGAGTCGAACTTTTGCACCGGATACAGGCACCGGGTAAAACCGCTAAAGAGATATTTCGCCATATTGCTCTTGTCTGAAGGAGACACATGGTAATCAAGGGGCGGCTCT
>JAHJQP010000104.1 GCA_018819165.1 Pseudomonadota bacterium | reverse complement strand
CTCCTTCGTCGTCAGGGTGGCAGCCAGGGGCAGGTATCCCCCGGTCAGCCCTTTGGCCACTGCCATGATATCGGGAGAAACCCCTTCCTGCTCGCAGGCGAACATGGTCCCCGTCCGGCCGAAACCAGTCGCCACCTCGTCACAGATGAGGAGAATCTCGTATTCCCGCGTCACCGCCCGCAGCCTTGCCAGGTACCCTTCAGGCATCATCAACATTCCCGCCGCTCCCTGCACCAGCGGTTCCACGATCACCGCCGCGAGCGTTTCCCGATGCCGTCCCACCTCCTCCTCCATCCGGGCCGCACAAGCCAAATCGCATGACTTACGGACCAGGCCATACGGGCAACGGTAACAGTGAGGTGTGGGTATTCTGCGGGTGGTGAACAACAGCGGCTGAAAGATCTTATGAAAAAGGTCGATGCCTCCGGCGGAAACCGCCCCGATCGTATCGCCGTGATACGCCTCGGTGAGCGTCATAAACGCCTGTTTCCTCTTCCGGCCGCCTTTTTGCTGCCAGTATTGCAAGGCCATCTTGATTGCAATCTCCATGGCGGTGGAGCCGTTGTCCGAGTAGAAAACGCGGCAACATCCTTCAGGCGATACGGCAAGAAGCCGTTCCGACAGCTCAATGGCGGGGCGATGGGAAAGCCCGAGGAAGGTGGAGTGAGCAAGGAGGTCCAGCTGGGATCGAATGGCCTCGTCAATTTCCCTTCGCCGGTGGCCGAACAAGTTCACCCACAGAGAAGAGACGCCATCGAAGTACCTCCGGCCGTCCGTGTCGATAAGGTAGTTTCCCTCCCCGCGTTCGATGATCAGTGGCGCATCCTTTTCCCAATCCGCCATCTGGGTGAAGGGATGCCAGATATTTTCCCGGTCCTTCCGGCGCAACGATTCAGTGCGGTTCAATTCCCAGTTCCTTCAAGGATTCGTCGATTTGTCGGGCGGCCGTCTTCACCATGCCCGCTGTGTGTGTGGCCATCAGGGTCAGGCGGAGCTGCCCCTTCCCCTCCGGAACTGTCGGCGGTCTGATTCCGTGGATGAACAGGCCCCTGTCGTAGAGCATTCGAGAGACAGTCATCGTGTCCTCATCCTTGCCGACCGTGACGGGCACGATCGCCGTGTTTGAGGAGATCTTTCTCCCCCGCTCCTCCATCTCCCGCCGAAAGATCTCTCCGTTTTCCAGGAGAGCGGCGAGCAGTTCCGGATGGCGGGATAACAGATCGAGGCTCTTGATCGTCGCCCCGGCGACCGCCGGAGGGAGTCCCGTGTTGAAGATGAACGTCCGGCACTTGTTTATAAAATAGTCCACAATCGTATGCGACGCGCACATATATGCCCCGTACGTGCCAAGAGCCTTGGAGAACGTACCCATCTGGATCTCGATTTCCCCGGCAAGGTCAAAGTAATCTGCAGACCCGCGACCTCGCGGAGGAAGCGTGCCCGTGGCATGAGCATCGTCGACGACCAGGATCGCCCCGTGCTTCTCTTTCACTTCCATCAGATCGGGAAGCGGGGCGATGTCTCCTCCCATGCTGAAGACCCCGTCGGTCACGATGATCTTCCGTTTAGCCGGTGACGCTTTCAAGAGATCCTCCAGGTGCCCGGGGTCGGCATGCCGGTACACTTCAACCCGGGCACGGGCCAGGCGGCAACCGTCGACGACGGAAGCGTGGTTCAGCTCATCGGAAAAGATCGCCGCCTCCGGGCCGCCCAACGTTCCCAGGATGCCGATGTTTGCCAGGTATCCGGAACTGAAGGTCAGGCAGGCCTCCGCCCCCTTGAAGCGCGCGACCGCCTCCTCGAGTTCGGCATGAACATCCATGTTGCCGCCGATGAGCCGGGAGGCGCCTGACCCGACTCCATACCTCCGCGCATACTCGGTGAAGGCCTCCACCACTTCCGGATGGTTGGCCAGTCCCAGATAGTTGTTTGACGAGAAGTTGAGCAGTTCTCTCCCCTCGATGGCAATCACCGCATCCTGAGGGGTAGAGACCCGCCTCAGGCAGCGGTAACGCCCCTTTTCCTTGAGGCGGGAGATCTCTTGTGCGATATCGGTAAGGTCCATCAGAGGGCTCGCAGGCCAAGGCCCAGATCTTCGATCATCCGCAGATCATCCTCGGCAGGGCGGCCGGCAGTGGTGAGGTAGTTCCCGATCATCATTCCGGTGGCCCCGGCGGCGAAGATGAGTCCCTGCAGGTCCCTCAGGTTCACCTCGCGACCGCCGCAGACGATGATCTCCCGTGAAGGATGGCAAAGCCGCAACATGACGATGATCTTGAGGCAGCAGAAAGGCGTGAGGTCGCACTTCCTGTCGAGGGGGGTCCCTTCGATCGGATTGAGAAAATTGACGGGAATCGAGTCCACATCCAGTTCCCGGAGGGTCATGGCCAGCTCGACCCGATCCTCGGCCGTCTCTCCCATGCCGAAAATGCCTCCGCAGCACACCCAGGCGCCGGCGGCTTTGGCCTCGCGGACCGCCCGAATGTCCTCTTCGTAATCGTGAGTCGTGCATATGGAGGGGAAGAATCCGCGCGCGGTCTCCAGATTGTGGTGCACCGATCGCAGGCCCCGCGAGAGGAGAACCGAGATGTTTTCGGCGGAGAGCGTCCCCAGGCTGACGCAGGTCTCAAGCCCCACGTCGGTCCTGATCCGCTCGATGGCATTTCCCACCCGTTCCAGTTCCCGGCTATTGTGCATCGAAAACCCCGAGGTGACGATGGAAAACTCTCTCGCCCCTCGCCGCTTGGCGTCCCGGGCGGCCATGACCATCTCATCCTCTTCCATGAGGGGATACTTCTCTATCGAGGCTTTGGACCGGCTGGACTGTGAGCAGAAGGCGCAGTCCTCCGAGCAAAAACCCGATTTTGCGTTGACGATGGAACAAAGCCTGATCTGATCCCCTTTGAAATGGCGGCGTACCGTTTCCGATACCGCCAGAAGAGGCCATATCTCCACCTGGGGCAGACTCAGGACCGTCAGCGCATCTTCCGCATTTATCCCCCTCCCGGACATGGCATTTTCCCGAATCCTCTCCAGGAACACGCCCATTCGATCACCACCCATGAATTGCTCCACCCCCGCTTATTCCCGGATTCTTCTTATACATCTCCCGTGCAGAACGCAACTGAAAAATGGCGGGGACGGTTCCCGGCAAAATTATCCTCCGGAGCTTTCGCTTCGCATCCGGGGTTGAACGCTTGACCGTTATTCAGCTTGATTTGTTCGGCATATTTCAAAACCTCCAACGCATGCGTTATCCTTCGAAAATCATTCCGGAAGTAATCGGCCAACAGCTTTGCGATTTTGCCTTTGCACTGGTTCATGACTGGCTCTCATTATTAGTCTGCAAAAAGGGATTCAAAATTTCGGGGATTAATGATGACGATATCCTTATAGCGTTTCAGGATCAGCAGATCTTCATCGCCGGTAACGATGTAATCAGCAGCCGCATCCATAGCGCAGGCAATAATCATATCATCATTTGGATCCCTGCAAATATTTGGAATAGGACCAAGCTTATGAAGTATTTCAGATACCGCTTCCGAAACTATGGTTGAGATTTCGGAAATGTCAATGGATGTAAGTTTGAACTTTTTCATCAGGATACCTTCAAATTCTTGAATGATATCATCACACAGAACAAGATTGAAGGCTTGCTTGCGAGCTCGAATCAGAAGGCCGGAACAAAGCCCTTCCGTCAGAAAGGCGGCTATAAGAACATTTGTATCAAATACCGCCTTCACGATATTGCCTTGAAAACATCGTCATCCGTAACATAACCCGCTGCTTTTGCTTTGGGACTTAGACGGTTCTTCATACGGCGGAATCTGTTCTCCCACAAAAATTCCCCCAAGGACTCTTTCACAATATCGCTTTTATTCCTTCCTGTTTCCTTGGCAAAAACATCCAGTTCGGCGGCCATTTTCTCCGGCAAACTAACAGACAAAACACTTCTCATGCTGCACCTCCTGCACTACAATACACTACAGCAACAAAATATTCAAGTATAAAAACATTAATGATAACACTCGGTGTCGTGCTCGCCGCGCTTCTCGGTCTATTCCAATCTCTTTTTTGCAGGGCGGATTTCGTAAAGTGCGGTGTCTTCCATAACGGAGCAGGCGCGCCCGGCGGACGCCCTTTCGAATCTCAACTCCGCGCTCTTGAAGAGGTCCGTGTTTTCAGCCTTTAAATAGCGTGCGGCCATCCGGCAGTATTCGGGGTCAATCTCGATCCCGATGCTGTTGCGGCCCGTTCGGAAGGCCGCAACCATCGTCGTTCCGGACCCGCAGAACGGATCGAGGACGGTGTCGCCGCTGAAAGAGAACATCCTCACCAGACGCGTCGCCAATTCCAGCGGGAACGGCGCCGGATGATGCCTGGTGGAGGCGCCCGTGATGTTCCAGATTTGCTGAAACCATCGGTTGAATTCCTCTTTGGGGATTCGACTTGCGTCGCGTTGTGCAGTGGTCGGCTTCCGGTATCCTCCCGGTTTTCTCTGCATCAGGATGAACTCCATGTCATTCTTGATGATCGCATTCGGTTCGTAGGGCTTGCCGAGGAACTTCGAA
Organism: Pseudomonadota bacterium; assembly: GCA_018819165.1. Classification (GTDB taxonomy): domain Bacteria; phylum Desulfobacterota; class Syntrophia; order Syntrophales; family UBA5619; genus JAKAFS01. The sequence continues at coordinate 9,991 of JAHJQP010000104.1, read as the reverse complement.
CCGTTCGTGACTTCGTAAGAGGCGTTTGAAATCTTGTGCCAGATAATGGGGTTCAGATTGTCAAAGCCGAGTCGGCGGCAGATGACGCAGATGTCCGCGTGCAGCGGAAAGACGAGGTGCCGTCCGAAATCGCGTCGGGCCACGCAGACATCGCCGACAACACAGACCAAGCGGCCGCCGGGAACAAGAGTGCGGAACACATGCCGCCAGACCTTCTCCAACTCATTTAGGAAGGCCTCGTAATCCTGAACGTGCCCGAGTTGATCAGGATTCTCGTTGTAGCGCTTGAGGTTCCAATAGGGAGGCGACGTGACGACGAGATGGACGGACTCGTCCTCCATGAACGTCAGATCCCTCGCATCTCCGTTGATCAGTCTGTGGATGGTAGCTGGCATCTCTTTACACAAAGGCGGTCAAATGGGCAGCGAGAACCCCGGCAAATCGCTCGACCGAGAGATCATCCGCGGGCGTCTTGAACACACCCCTGATTCAGTCTGCGGCGGTCGATGAAACCATCCATCTGCGCGCCGCCGGTGACGGCGCTCCGCGATCCCTGATCCGCCTTTCCGCCTTCTTCCTGTAAAGAGGGGACAGCTCCCGATTTTTCTTCCCTTCGCCTGCTCTCTTTCCTCCTCGTCGCCTATTGATTGCGAAAATCGGCACAGGGGGTGACTTTTGACATCGTGTGAAAACCGGGAGCTGTCCCCCCTTTACTCATACCACTCTATGCTGGCAATTCCACCTGATTTTCTGCCACCTTTGACACGGCCGATAGACTTGCCGCAAGCGGGGCACTGCCGCCCGTCTCGATGAATCATTGCACTGACGATGAACACCTTCCCACACCTGGGACAAGTGAATGCAGCATTGTTCCCTTCCCAATCTTCTTCCTTTTTAAGATCCATTGAATCGAGCTTCCTGATTGGCATATTGACTCCTCAATACTGGTGATTAAGTATAAATAGCCCTTAATGACGATTATACTACCAATTTGTATTCTCAAGACTGTTTACCGGCAAACGCCTTTCTGTCTGGCAGCTTCGTAGCCCTTGCAAACCCCCAGTTCACAGGCCTTAATGAAGGAGAGGCATCCTTCCGCGTTGTTGCCGGAAAGGATGTAATAAATCCCCCGGTTGTTGTAGGCCTTTGCATCATCGGATTAGGCGGATGGCCGTATTGTAATCCTGAATGGCACGCTGTTTCTGCCCCAGTTCGGTATATGCATTTCCCCGGTTGTAGTAAGCCGCCGCATCATCCGGTTTCAGGCGGATGGCCGTATCGTAATCCTGAATGGCACGCTGGTGCTGACCCAGGTCGGCATAAGCATTCCCCCGGTTGTAGTAAGCATTCGCATAATCGGGTTTCAGGCGGATGGCCGTGTCGTAATCCTGAATAGCACGCTGGTGCTGCCCTAATTTGGCATAAGCACTCCCCCGGTTATTGTAAGCCTCCGCATAATCGGGTTTCAGGCGGATGGCCGTGTCGTAATCCTGAATGGCCCGCTGGAGTTGCCCCAGGTTGGCATAATTAATCCCCCGGTTGTAGTAAGCCAACGCATCATCCGAATTCAGGCGGATGGCCGTATCGTAGTCCTGAATGGCCCGCTGGTTCTGCCCCAGGTTGCGATAAGTAACCCCCCGCGTATTGTAAGCATCTACATAATCGGGTTTCAGGCGGATGGCCTCGTTCAGGTATTCAATTGCTTTTCCGGGATCGGTGAATTTTCCGTCGGCCCACAGGTCGGTTGCCTTATTGTACCAGTCAACCGCAGTGAGCCCCCGGGAAGCCGCATGGAACTCTTTTTTCAGGTTTGCCGCTTCTTGATCCGACTTCCCACTCTTCCGGTTTTCTCCCTCCAGCACGGCGATCTTTTCCAGTAGTTCCTTCTCGCGGGCGCGGGCCTGTTTGAGCCGCTCAAGATGGGTCCTGTCCTCCAGGACCTTTTTCAGGCGCGCTTCCAGGACCGCCGTGTCAACCTCCACCCTCACCGCCACCTCGATCCCGAAGGCGTCATCGGTGGTGTAGTTCTTCTGGGAGACGACCTCCGCCTTCAGGACACCTGCCGCGAGGGCAAGGATCTCGTCCTTTTCAACCTGCGCATTCTTCACGACGGTTGTGCTTTCGACGTAGGTTCCCGCCAGCTCCAGGGCCTCCCACTTGGCCTTGGCCACGGCGGCGATCCGGGCGTCATCGGGCGACTGGCTTCCCCCGAAGGGTTGTTTGACGGCGTGGGTGATGATTTTGATTTCCCCGAAGGCGCTGACGGGATGGAGCAGTATGACAATCAGAAAGGCAACAAGGATACGCTTCATGGATTCGCTCTCCTTCGTGACGTTTTTCATGCCCCTGAATTGTGAATGATGCAGATGATGTCGACCATAATACGGGCCGGGATGAATGTCAATGGAAAGATCCTTGTCACGACGGGCTGTGGCATGATATTCCTTGACCCGGAAACCGGCAGGCAGATGAAAAGGGGATAAAATATGCACAGGAACGGAAAGGCGAGAGTGGTTGTCATGGGTGCGGGCTTCGGTGGACTATGGGCTGCCCGGAACCTGGCGAAGTCAGGCGCAAAGCCCTTCTCACATTTGTCATCGTGGGCGGCGGGGCAACCGGAGTGGAGTACGCCGGCGCACTGAGCGAACTTGTCCGCGGCCCCCTCGTTCGGGACTACCGGACGATCGATTTCCGCGACGTCCGGATCATTATTCTCGAGGCGGCGGACAGCCTGGTCGCCAACATGCCGACGTCCGTGTGTCTCTACACGCTTGAGAGGCTCAAGAGGATGGGTGTTGATGTGCACTTAGGGGCGAAAGTCTTGGAAGTAGCCCCGGACACGGTGATCTTGAGCGGTCAAGATAATATTTCCACCCGGACCGTCGTTTGGACCGCAGGTGTAAAGGGAGAACCGATCGCCAACCTGTCGGGCCTCGCCACGGAACGGGGGGGACGGGTTCCCGTCCTGCCGACGCTGCAGGCGCCCGGCCACCCGGAAATTTACGTGGTTGGGGACATGGCTTCGATCAGAGAGAATGGTCGTGTGCTGCCTATGGTTGCGCAGGTGGCTATCCAATCCGCCATAGCCGCCGCCCAAAACATCCTGCGGCAAATTGAGGGAAAGACACCGCAGCCTTTCCGTTACCGCGATCGGGGTGCGATGATCACCATCGGCCCGAAGGAAATATCCTCCGTCCGTAAACAGGCAGGGGGAAGAATGATGATACCCTTGCACCTGATTTCAGGGGAAAATAAGCAAAAAATGAATGAGGTACACCTCTCCTTTTGGAAATAGAATATCATCCGACCGTTCCATATCGCGGCACGAATCTTTCTTTTTTCGGCAAAGGGGGGAAAATAATTTTCTTGCCATGAGACGTCTGATTGGGTATCATTGCCCATAATCCGGATTCCCGGAAAACGTATTTCCTGGAGAAAAGAGATGCAACTAGTCAAATTAGGAAAGAAAGGGCAGGTTTCGTTGCCCAAGGCGATTCTGCAGCAGGTGGGCATCAGCGGCGAAACGCCGCTTCTGGTGGATACCACGGATGACGGGGCTATTGTCCTGAGGCAGGCGGGCGTCTATCCCATTGAAATCTACAGCGATGAACGGATCGCTTCCTTCCTGGAAGAAGACAAGATGACGCCGGAGCAGGCGTCCTTGCTCAATCGCGCCTTGAAAAAATGAAATTGTTTCTCGATGCCAACGTAATTTTCACAGCCGCCTACAGCGCCCACGGCCTTTCCCGGGGCCTGTTCCGTCTGGCTGCGGCGGGAAAATGTGCTCTTTGCACATCCGCATTTGCGCATGAGGAGGCCGTCAGGAACATTCATAATAAGGCACCGGAAAAACTCGCCGACCTGACCGTGCTGATGAAACAGGTGGACATCCTTCCGGAACCGCATCCCAGATGGGTCATCCGGGCGGAGCAGCTACCCTTGGCCGGAAAGGATGCCCCCGTACTTGCCGCCGCCCTCCAGGGGAAGGTCGATATTTTTGTCACCGGCGACCGTCGCGATTTCGGCCACCTGTTCGGGCAGGTTTTAAAAGGAGTAAAAATATTGACGCCGGCGGATGCGTTGGAGGCGGTAACGCTTCTGTAATCAAATTATTCTATCCTTATATGTATGATTTTGTTGCGAACCTGTTCAGATTTCTCCTTGCAAAACCTCTTTACGAGGGGGCGACCCGCACCCTGCTCAAGAGTCGGGCGCTCTTTCCGGACAAGGTCGCGTTTCGATATCAACCTGCCACATCCTAAACGAACCGGCACACCGGCTGGCCGGCGCCTGGTTTGGTCATGACGATCTGCCAGATCTGAATATGCCGGGCGCGGAAGGCCCCGGCGTAGGCGAGGAGGTAGTATTCCCACATCCTCTTGAAAATCTTGTCATATCTTCCGGCGAGTCTGGTCCATGCTTTTTGAAAGCGGTCATTCCAGGACATGAGGGTTTTTTCATAGTGAGGGCCAAGGTTATGGATGTCCTCAATTACAAAGAGACGCTCTGCGGCCCTGCCGATCTGGGCGATGCTGGGCAGCATCCCGTTGGGAAAGATATAGCGGTTGATCCAGGGGTCGCAGTTGACCCGGGAGGCATTGCCGCCGATGGTGTGGAGCAGAAATATCCCCCCCTCTTTCAGGCAGCGGCGGGCGACTCTCATAAACGTCCCATAGTTTTTCTTCCCCACGTGCTCGAACATCCCGACGGATACGATCTTGTCGAAGCTTCCCTGGATCTGCCGGTAGTCCTCACGGAGAATTTTCACCGGCAGATTTTTACATAATTCCCGGGCGTACCGGATCTGCTCCTCGGAGATATTGACAGCCGTTACGGAGCAACCGTAATGATCGGCGGCATAACGGGCAAGACCGCCCCAGCCGCAGCCGATGTCCAGGAGATGATCCTGGCGCTGCAGATCGATTTTCCGGCAGATGAGGGCGAGCTTTTTCTGCTGGGCTTCCGCCAGATCGTCAGTTCCCTGAAAGTAGGCGCAACTGTACTGGTTGTCGGGGTCCAGGAAGGAAAAAAAGAGGTCGTTCCCGAGATCGTAATGCTTCCGGGCGATGATCCCCGCCCGGGACGGCGACTGGAGATTGAAGATTCGGGCGGAAAGATAAAAGAAGCGAGATCGGAGGTTTCCTTTGATTTTCTCCCCCAGGTTTCCCTTGAGAAGACGACAGATGAATTCATCGATCCGCAGACAGTCCCACCAACCCTCCATGTAAGCTTCCCCAAGCCCGAGACTTCCCTCTTTCAGTACGCGGGTGTAAAACCGCTCATCCCGCACCTGAATGTCCCAGGGATCGGGACCGTTGACCCTGACGCCGGTTTCGGAAAACAATTGCTCGATCATCTCCCTGTTCGTCTGCATATTCCTCCTCCCTGACATGAATTGGTTTCTCCCAACTTTCTCAGGGTCTCCAGCCCTTCGGTTCGTGGTCGAAAAACAAAGATGCTCCTTTTCTTTGTCCGCTGGGCGCCCCCGCGCTTATAGCTGATTATACCATAATGTGACGATCCGAAGAAATAAAAAAATCAGTCCCGCGTCCTCCAGGATTTTCAATGGCGTTCGCCTTGTGTCATAGCTCTTCCCTCAATTACAGTGGCTGCAGTGCTCCATCTCCCCGGCCGTGCAGGGTAGAATGTCCGTCATTTGGTTCATCGTCTCCCCCAGTTCCTGCCGCCGCCTATTCACAACGTTTCACCTCGATGCGGCAGACGGCCTCCAGCGATTCTTTCGCCCCCGGAAAGTACTTCCTCTTGAACTTCAACGCTACATTGACCAGGCTGATCAACACGGGAACCTCCACCAGCGGGCCGATCACCGCCGCAAATGCAGCCCCGTGATTGATCCCGAATACGCCGACCGCCACCGCGATGGCAAGCTCGAAATTGTTGCTGGCGGCGGTAAAGGAGAGCGTGGCCGACTTGCCGTAATCGGCACCCGCCTTGCCGCTCATCCAGAAGCTCACCAGAAACATCACGATGAAGTAAATCAGCAGCGGAACGGCAATGAGCAGGACATCGCCGGGCTTCTCGATGATCTTTCGACCCTGCATCGAAAACATGACCACAATCGTGAAGAGGAGCGACACCAGTGTAATCGGTGAAATTCTGGGGATGAAGATCGTGTGATACCACTCCTTCCCGCGCAGCTTTACGAGGACGAAACGGGTGATCATCCCGGCCAGAAAAGGGATGCCCAAATAGATGAAGACGCTCTCGGCGATCTGGCCGATCGTAATCTGCACGACGGCGCCGGAAAGCCCCAGCAACGGCGGCAGGATGGTGATGAAAAGCCAGGCGTAGACGCTGTAAAAGAAAACCTGGAAGATCGAGTTGAAGGCGACAAGACCCGCGCAGTACTCGGTATCACCCTGGGCCAAATCGTTCCAGACGATGACCATCGCGATGCAGCGGGCCAGTCCGATCATGATCAGGCCGATCATGAACTCCGGCTGATTATGCAGAAACAGGACGGCCAATAGAAACATCAGGATCGGCCCGATGATCCAGTTCTGAACCAGGCTCAGCCCCAGCACCTTGAAGTCGCGGAACACATCGCCGAGTTCCTCGTACTTGACCTTGGCGAGCGGCGGATACATCATCAGGATCAGACCGGCGGCGATCGGAATGCTCGTCTGAGTCCCCTCCGGACGGAGGGAACCAATCCAGTCCCCAACCCCCGGGGCATAATAACCGAGCAACACACCCGCGGCCATCGCCAGAAAAATCCAGAGCGTCAGGTAGCGGTCCAGAAACGAGAGCCTTTTGGCAATTCCATCAGTCATAATCTCCTCCGCACATTGGATTTATTTGAAAACCAATCCCTTGGTCCGAGACAGCGCCGAGGGGGAGCGAGCATCTTCACCCCACCCCTCTCTGAGAAAAAGAGGAGGGGATATGCACTCAGTTCCCTATCCAGGCAAGAATCTCCTCCTTTTTGGGGATCTTTCCCACGGACTTCACCTCGCCGTCAACGACCACCGCCGGGGTGCCGAAGACGCCGTATGTGGCAATTTTCATGATGTCGCTCACCTTCTCGATCTCCGCCGCAACGCCCGCCTCGGCGACCGTCTCCCGGACCAGTTTCTCCACCTTCTGGCAGTTGATGCAGCCGGGTCCCAATATTTTGATTTCCATTGTTTTATCTCCTTTTTATTAAGCGGATTCCCAAGTATAGGCGAGGGCTTACGGATTCATTCCCCCGACGTTCAGGTCCTCTTCGCTTCAGTAGGTTTCCATAATCCAGTTCCGGATCTCGTCCCGGACCCGCCGGAAAACCGCAAGAACCTCCGCCTCCGTCCCCTTTGCCACCGCCGGATCCTCGAAACTCTGATGGCGTTTCACGCCGCCTCCCGGAACCACCGGACAACTCTCCTGCGCATGATGGCAGACAGTCACGACCTCATCGAACGCCATATCCCTGAAGATATCGAGACCCTTTGCGCGCTGCCCCCGGATATCAATGCCGATCTCCGCCATGGCCGCAACAGCGCCGGGATGGACCCCGGTCGGAGCCGTGCCGGCGCTGTACGCCTCCCAGTGATCTCCCTTTAGATCCCGAAAGAGCCCTTCGGCCATCTGCGACCGGGAAGCGTTGTGCGTACAGACGATGAGAATCTTCCTTTTTCGTTCTTTTTCCGTCATCGATTCATCCCTCCATGACCGTGTTCCACCCTCCCGTCAGAGAATCACTTCCATGCCGTCATGTGCAACTTCCAGTTCGATCTCCCCCAGGCGGTCCAGGATGTCTTCCCCCATGTGGGTGATGATCAGCCGCTTGCACCCCAGTTCGGCCCGATGGGCCATCAGCGTTCGATAATTGAGGTGGTTCTTCATCCGCTTTTCGAAGAAATAGCTTTCGCAGATAAAGAGGTCCGCGCCATCGGCTACCTTCCGCAGGGCGTCGGTCCATTCGGTGTCCCCGGAATAGGCGATGATTGTTCCCGCACATTCGACCCGCAGCGCGTAGGAGGGAGCGCCGCTGCCGTGGACTACCCGAACGGGAAAGACGGTAAGGCCGCCAATTGTCGCGCTCTCCCCCTCGGCCAGCTCCACATAATCGATGCGAAATTTCCTCTCTACTGCCGAAGAACCGGGATAAAACACCTCCATCGCCTCCCGGACACGCTGTGTCAAGCCGGGGGGGCCGGCGATGACGAGCGGGACTTCACGGCGGCTGATGAGCTGGGCATCGAGGATGAAAAAGGGGATGCCGCCGAAATGGTCCCCGTGGAGATGGGAGATCAGGATGACATCAATTGCGGCGGTACTGATCCCCGCCCGCTTCATTGCGATCAGCGAAGAAGCGCCGCAGTCGAGAAGGAAACGGGTCGCGCCGGCATCGACATGGATGCAGGCCTGGAACCGCCCCTCGCTGCCGAAGTTGTCCCCGCTGCCTAAGAAACGCAGTCGTACTTTTCTCTCCGCCGCAGGCGAGGCATCGTCAACAGCGACCGCCCGTCCCTGGTGATCAAGGTTTCCCGACCCGTTATGCCTATTTTCCGATGATCCTGGGCCCGCGGAAAGGTTCATGGGATCAATTTCGTTCATGGCTTTTCCTCCCCAGCTTCCACTCACGCGATCAACCACCCGTAGGCCATCCCTGCCGCGGTGGAAAGGACCACGACGATCGTGCAGTAGGCCAGTGTCTTTTTCAGGCCCATGATCCCCGCAATGGTCAGCATGCTGGGGAGTGAGAGCGCCGGACCCGCCAGCAGGAGCGACAGGGCCGGCCCCTGCCCCATCCCGGAACCGATCAGTCCTTGCAAGATCGGAACCTCCGTCAGCGTCGCGAAGTACATCAGCGCCCCCGAAACCGAGGCGAAGAGGTTCGCCCAGAGGGAGTTCCCGCCCACGAGACTGACGATGTAATGCTCCGGGATCAGCGCTTCATGCCCCGGACGCCCCAGGAGGAACCCTGCCACGAGGACCCCGCCGAGCAGGAGCGGGAAGATCTGCTTCATGAAGCCCCAGGTGGCCTCTCCCCAGGAAACCAGCTCCTCTTTGGCGAACCAGGTTTTTAGCATGACTCCCAGGATGACCAGGAGGGCGCCGGTGATGTACCATTTCGCCCCGAAGATCGCCGCCCAGACGCCCGCGTCGTCGGCCAACGGCTTCGCAAAGGCGGCAAAGACGAGGATCAGGACCATCGTCAGCATGTAGAGGGCGTCCTGCCACAGCTTCCGACCCTTGCTTTCCTCGTCGGGGAGGTAGATCTGACCGGCGGTCCGGCTTGCGTCGTCCTTCCGGAAGATAAGCGCCATGAGAAGACCGGCGACGATGGAGAAAACCACCGCGCCGATCGCCCGGGCGAGACCGAGCTGCCAGCCCAGAACCTTGGCCGTCAGGACGATGGCCAGGACGTTGATCGCCGGTCCCGAATAGAGGAAGGCTGAGGCCGGACCGATCCCCGCGCCCCGCATGTAGATCCCCGCAAACAGCGGCAGAACCGTACAGGAGCAGACGGCTAAAACCGTCCCAGAGACCGAGGCGACCGAATAGGAGAGGAACTTGTTCGCCTGAGCGCCGAAATACTTCAGGACCGACGCCTGAGAAACGAAGACGGCGATGGCGCCGGCAATGAAAAAGGCGGGGATCAGGCAGGTGAGGACATGCTGCCGGGCGTACTCCTGGAACATCATGAATGCCTCCAGGCCCGACCGGCGTATCACCTCGTGATCCCAGGGGATATAATAGGCGGCCAGAAACCCGGCCGCTATGATCAAAAGTTTGGTTTTTTCTTTCAAGATATCGTCATTTTCCCTTTCTTCGGGGACGCCCCCTGCTTTTGGCTGTCGGGCGAACCCGGCCCGAGGGCCACCATGGCCATCTTACCATATGACGATCCGGAAATATGAAAAATCAGTCACGGGTGCGGCAGAGATCCTCGCGCCGGATGGCGTCACTCTTTTCGAGCAGGTCGCGTATTCCGGGATCGTCGGCGAGCCAGTGCCTCAGGTTTCCCAGGAGGCTCGCCGCATAG
>JAHJQP010000103.1 GCA_018819165.1 Pseudomonadota bacterium | reverse complement strand
ATGGCATCGCGAAAACGTTTTTAGGGGGTAATACATCTGAGAAAGGAGTATCCATGATCACTGAAGGGACATTATTGGAATCAAGAATTCATGAGTACGAAAATATTTTAGGGAAATCACCGTCGTCATGTTATCTAAATGATCTGAGCGGGATTACGCAAACCTTATGTAAACAAGCGGATTGGACGGACAATGGAGCGAAAACTATTATACAGATCGCTCAAAATTACGGAACTTTCATGCTCCGCAATGCATTAGCGGTCGCTATTGTGTTGGGCAGGGAGGATGGCAAAATGGGTTTCTGAAATCAGTGCATGTAAGGCATATTTCTCCGAAGGTTCGCCTCCACATTGATCACATCAAACCTCTAAGCCAGGGCGGAACGAACGACAAAAGCAACCTAAGGGTGGTGTGTTCGGCCTGTAATCAGGGCAGGTCGAATATTCAGATCCCCTCCGAAACCGTCTTGAACGTCCTCGCCCGCATCAGGAGATTATCCAAAACCTCCCAACGGGAAATCTATGAGAAGTTAAAGAAGAAATTCGAATCGGAATGAAAAGAATTGTATAGGGAAAGTCGTGGACCGTCGGGGGGCTTCAGTCCTCTTTCATGACCTCCCAATGTCCGCCTTTGTCCGGACCGACGCGCTTGAGGATTCCTATTCCCTTGAGCCGGGCAATCTGGCGCTCGACAGCGCGCGACGTTAATCCCAATCCTTCTGCAATATGGCGGGCGCTGACCGTCCTGTCCGCCTTGATGGCCTCGATAATTTTCTCCGAACTTTTCTCCGAACTTTTCTCCGAACTTTTCTGGCGAGCGCCTCCGTTCTTATCGGAGACGGCCAGCGCAGCCTGTTTCCGTGCAAATCTGGCGATAAAAAGCGTCCCGACCTCCTCAAACTCGGTATTGGGTTCACGCTCCAGGATCATCCGGACGCCGCGGCCCCACTTCTCGATCAGGTGGACGCGGTGAAACAGGTCGGCCAGCAGTTCATTGCGCCGCGCGGAGACCATTTTGTTCCTGATCGCGTCGATCGTCAGCCCGCCGTAGAGCAGACCCGGGCTCCTGATCTCCATCCGATCCTTGAAAATGGCGATATTGACCGAATCGTATTCACGGTAATCCCGGTGGCAAAAGGCGTTGATAATCGCTTCGCGGAAAGCTTCCCGATCGATCTCGGGAACGTCCACCCGCCGCAGTCCTTCGAGCCGCATGCCGATGTTGATGTGCTCCAGGACGTATTTTTCAGCCTGTTGGATCAGGGTAAACACATCGTGGGTAAAGTCCTTCATGTCCAAGGTCACCGTGGTGTCGGCAGCGCCGAAGACCGCACAGCGCAACTTCGCGTTGGGAATAAACTTCTCCGGTTTTCGGGCGAAGCAGAGGATAGCCGCGTTGAGCAGTTTGCCTTCTTGGATCAGCTTTAGCTTGTCCAGGGAATTCGGAATGTTATCATACTTGAGACCGCTGCCCTTCAAAAAGTTCTTCAGTTTGGAAGCGCTGATGTCGTCATAGGTCGCCCGGTCGTAGGTCTCCATATCCCAGCGGAGGCGGTCGCGATTCTTTTGCAGGATCAGATTCTCCAGTTCCCTGGCACTCAGCTGCCGATCTTCGTCACCGATTCGGATATAGGCCCTACCATAGGCAAAGTAAGGGGCGTCTTTGCCCTCTGCCAGGACCCGGATGCACGCTTTCCCATCGATCACGACCTTCTCGATTGCCGGGTAGATTTTGGGTTCAACATGATCGGAAATCGCCCTGGATATTTCCCGCAGGCTCTTCTCCGATACGCTTTGCCCCACCACAGTGCCGTCGTTCCCGATCCCTAACCAGAGCTCTGCCCGGCGGCCTTTGTTCAGCATGGCCCCGAGAGAAATAACACCCTCTTTTAGCTCGGAGGTCGATTTCTTCAGTTCGACATTTTCGGATTCGGAAAATCGCATCGGTTTGTCCTCACAACGAGACTACAACTCTCCGCGCCGTCGCCTAACTTCGGTCAGAATTTCGTCTTCGCTCAACAGTTTCATGCCGGATGCGATGGCGCGATTGCGCAATGACATCAATTTCATACCCAAAGCGGTGCGCGGGGTAAATCCGTCTTTGCGTCGTACGATTATTTTCCTATTCACGGCAGTCTTTTTCTTCTTCACGGAATTATCGTTCCTCCCAGAACGAGAGTTCCTTTTTTATTTTTCACGCGTGCGCCTCGTCCCAGTTTTTCCCCGCGGCTATCTCCACCCGGAGGGGCACGCGGAGTTTCAGTACTTCCTCCATCTCCTCCCGGACGAGGCTCATCACCGCCTCTCTCTCGGCCACCGGCGCCTCGAAGACCAGTTCGTCGTGGACCTGCATGATCATCACGGCCGCAAGGCCCTCCTCGGCGAGACGCCGGAAGATCCGGACCATCGCCACCTTGATGAGGTCCGCCGCCGTCCCCTGGATGGGGGCGTTGATCGCCATCCGCTCGGCGAACTGCCGGACGGCGGGCTGGGGGCTGTTGATTTCGGGGAGATATCTCCGCCGTCTGAGAAGCGTCGTCACATAACCCTCCCGCCGCGCCTGGGCGAGCAGGCCGTCGAGATAATCACGCACCTTCGCATATTTCTGGAAATAGCCGTCGATGTAGGCCTGGGCCAGCTTCTGGGTGATTCCAAGTTCCTTCGCAAGGCCGAAGGCGCTCATCCCGTAGAGGACGCCGAAATTGATCACCTTCGCCTGCCGCCGCATGTCGGGGTTGACCATCTCGGGAAAGACCCCGAAGATGTCGGAGGCGGTCCGGCTGTGGATGTCCTCGCCCGCAGCGAAGGCCGCGATCAGCGTCTCGTCACCGGAGAAGTGGGCGAGAACCCGCAGTTCGATCTGGGAGTAGTCGGCAGAGATGATCTCCCATCCCGGAGGCGCGATGAAGGCCTGGCGGATCCGCTTCCCCTCGAGGGTCCGGATGGGGATGTTCTGGAGGTTCGGGTTGCTGCTGGAGAGTCTCCCCGTCGCCGTCACCGTCTGGTTGTAGGAGGTGTGAACCCGCCCCGTCCGGGGGTGGACCATCTCCGGCAGAGCGTCGATGTAGGTCGATTTCAGCTTGACCATCCCCCGGTAGGCAAGGATCTCCGCAGGAAGCTCATGACTCTTGGCTAGAGAGGAAAGAACGTCCACGTCGGTCGAATACCCCTCTTTCGTCTTCCGACCTCGGGGCAGACCCAGCTTTTCGAAGAGGATCACCTGGAGCTGCTTGGGGGAGTTGATGTTAAATTTTTCTCCAGCCAGCCGGTGGATCTTCTCCTCCGAAAGGGCGAGGAGCTGCTCGATCTCCAGCGACATCGTCTTCAGGAGCGCGAGGTCGAGGAGAACCCCCTTTTTCTCCATCGCGGCGAGGACCTCGATCAGCGGCATCTCCACATCGCGGAAAAGGTCTTCCTGATCCGCCGCGACGATCTTATCTGAAAGCTCCGCCGTAAGGGCCATCACGGCGTCGGCGCGCCGGCAGGCGTAGTCAGCCGTCTTCTCCGCGGAAATGGCTGCAAACGGCACGGCCTTCGCCCCGCTCCCGACGACCTCCTTCGCGGCGGGGATCAGGCGGCCTATGTGGTCCAGGGCCGTGTCGGCGAGTTCAAAACTATGTTTCGCAGGATTAAGGAGGTAGGAGGCGACCAGCGTGTCGCAGCCGAGGCCCCGGAGAGAAACGCCGCTTTCGGAAAGGACGATGAGGGAAATCTTCAGATCGTGGCCGTGCTTCGGCATCGACGGGTCAGCGAGACAGGGGGCGAGGGCATTGAGAATCTTGCCGGCGGGAAGCGGCTGCGCACCATCCTCGTGGGCGATGGGAATGTAAAACCCCTCGCCCTTTGAAGGCGAGATGGCCAGGCCGACGAGAGAGGCCCGCATCGCCTCCGCTGATGAGGTGACAGGATCGAGCGAGAAATCCCGGACCTGACCCAGCCGGACAACGAGCGCTTCGAGCTCCTCCGGCGTCCTGACGATCCGGTAGTCGCCGGCGGCCTGCTCCCCATTGATCTTCAGCTCCTGCAGGAGCGACGAAAATTCGAACTCTTTGTAGAGCGCGATGAGGAGTTCGCGGTCTGGCTCCCGCCGGCGGCAGGCCTCGAGGTCAAAGGCGATCTCCGCGTCCGTCCGGATCTGTGCCAGTTCCCTGCTGAGCCTCGCCTGGTCGGCGTTCCGAAGGATCGCCTCGCGGGTTTTCAGATTGTGGATCTGCTCCGGATGGGCGAGAATCTCCTCGATGCCGCCGAACTGCTCGATCAGCCGGATCGCCCCCTTCGACCCGATCCCGGGGACGCCGGGGATGTTGTCGGAGGCGTCCCCCATGAGGCCCAGGATCTCCACGACCTGCTCCGGCCCGACGCCGAAGCGCTCCTTCACGGCGGCAACATCGTAGGTCTTGTCCTTCATCGTGTCGACCATGACGATATCGCCGGAGACGAGCTGCATCAGGTCCTTGTCCCCGGAGACGATGACCACCTCCATCCCCTCCCCCGCGTGCCGGCGGGCGACGGTCCCGATGATGTCGTCGGCCTCGATCCCCTGCTGCTCCAGGACGGGGATGGAAAACCCCCGGACGACCTCCTTGACGTAGGGTATCTGGGGGATCAGGGTGTCAGGAGTCGCCCTCCTCGTCGCCTTGTAGTCCTCATAGGCCTCGTGACGGAAGGTGGGACCCTTGACGTCAAAGGCGACGGCGATGTAATCGGGCTCCTGGTCGCGCAGGAGCTTCATCAGCATGGTCGTGAAGCCGTAGATCGCATTCGTGGGGAACCCCTTCGAATTGGAGAGCTCCCGGATCGCGTAAAAAGCCCGGAACAGGTAATTGCTCCCGTCGATAAGGACAAGTTTGGGGCGCTTCTTTTCTTCCTTCATCATCTTTCCCTCGCT
>JAHJQP010000102.1 GCA_018819165.1 Pseudomonadota bacterium | reverse complement strand
GTCCGCGGCCTGGATGACCTCGTCGTCCTTGATCGACCCGCCCGGTTCGATGATCGCGGTGATTCCGGCCTCATTGGCCATGTCGATCCCGTCCCGGAAGGGGAAGAAGGCGTCCGAACCCAGGACGCAGCCATCGGTCGGAAGGATGGCCTTCATCTTCGCGATCTTAACCGAATCCACGCGGCTCATCTGGCCCGCGCCCACGCCGACCAGTTGGTCCTTCGTCGTGTAGACGATGGCGTTAGACTTGACGTGTTTGACCACACGCCAGGCGAAATCGAGGGCCTGGTATTCGGCCTCCGTCGGCGCTCGCTTGGTAACGATCTTTGCCTTGCGGATGTCGAACTCATCCATGTCTCGGTCCTGGACGAGGAGACCGCCCATAACCCGCCGGAAGTCGTAGCCGGCAGTGCGCTTGCTGCAGGAAGCAGGGATCTCCAGTACCCGGACGTTCTTCTTTGTGCCCAGGATCTCTACCGCATCCGAGGCAAAGCCGGGGGCGATAATCACCTCGAAGAAGGTCTTGATCAGCTCCTCCGCTGCTCTTTTATCCACGGAGCGGTTCAGGGCGACGATGCCGCCGAAGGCCGAGACGGGATCGCCTGCCATCGCCTTGCGGAAGGCCTCGGCCATGTCGCCGTCGGATGTGGCCGCGCCGCAGGGATTGGCATGCTTGATGATGACGACGCCGGGCAGGGGGACGTCGGAGACGATCTGCCAGGCGGCGTCGCTGTCCATGATGTTGTTGTAGGAGAGCTCCTTTCCCTGGAGCTGCCGCGCGTTGGAGAGGGCCGAGAGCTGCGGGTCCATCTCACGGTAAAAGGCGGCCTTCTGATGGGGATTCTCACCATAGCGGAGGTCCTGCGCCTTGGTGAACTGGTAGGAGAAGGTGTCGGGGAAATCCCGCTTCTCGATACTTTCTGTGCTCAGCAGTCCGAGATAGTTGGAGATGGCGCCGTCGTACCGGGCGGTGAGCTGGAAGGTCTTTTTCGCCAGCTCGAAATTGGTCGCTTCCGAGATCTTGCCCCCCGTCCGCTTCATCTCCGAGAGTATCTTCTGGTAATCCTCCGGATCGGTCACGACGGAGACGAAGCGGTAGTTTTTAGAGGCCGCTCGGAGCATCGTGGGACCGCCGATATCGATGTTTTCGATGGCTTGCTCCAGGGTGCACCCTTTCTTGGCGACCGCATCCTCGAAACGGTAAAGATTGATGACGACCATGTCGATCAGGTCGATGCGGTGTTCCCGGAGGGCATTCATATGCGCATCGTTGTCCCTGAGCGCGAGCAGGCCGCCGTGGATCTTCGGATGCAGGGTTTTCAGCCTTCCATCCATCATCTCAGGAAAGCCGGTGTAGTCGGAGACGTCGGTGACCGGGACCCCGCTTTTTCTTAGCTGTGTCGCTGTTCCCCCAGTGGAGAGGATCTCTACGCCGAAGGATCGGAGCCCCTGGGCGAATTCGACGATCCCTTTCTTGTCCGTCACGCTGATCAGTACCCTCTTGATGTCGTTCAGATGCATGTTATTCTCCTATTAAGATTTTCTTTTTTATTGTCCTCATGTGGTCGATCCTCTTACGGATGAGCGGTCCGGTGCCGATGTCGGGCCGGTGATCCACGGGACCCCGGATGGCGGAGACGGCGCCTTCGGCGATCCTTTCCGCCTCTTCCAGGCCGTCGGCGATACCGACCACGCCTATTGCCCGCGAAGAGGTCATGTAAAGCCCGTCCGGCCTCTGATCGATCGATGAATAATAGAGTCGCGCCCCTCGTGCGTCGCCGATCTCGATCCGGGACGATGCGGAAGCGGCCTCGGGGTGGTTCTGGGAAAGGCCGTAGCCCCTTGGAACGACATATTTGCACACCGTCGCCTTTTTTTCAAATACTATGTCGAGGCGTTCGAGAGATCCGTCGATAATCGCCCGGCAGACGTCGATGAAGTCGGTCCGGAGGAGGGGGAGGATATTCATCGCCTCGGGATCGCCGAAACGGGCGTTGTATTCGATCAGTTTCACCCCGGAGCGGGTGATAATGAAGCCGCCGTACATGACCCCCTTGTAGGGAATGCCCGTCTCCCGGCAGATCGCCCCGGCGACCTTCCGGGTGATCTCCAGGCCCTCGGCTACGGCATCGGCGTCGAGGAAGGGGAGGAGATGGTCTGGGCAGGAGTAGGAGCCCATCCCGCCCGTGTTCGGCCCGCGGTCGTCGATGAAGCGCCGCTTGTGGTCCTGGACCGGGGGGGTCGCCACGACCGTTCGGCCGTCGCAGAGGCACTGCAGGGAGAATTCCTCCCCCTTTAATTTTTCCTCCACGGTCACACCGGGATGGCTTTTCAGGATTGTGCTGCAGTGGTCGAGGGCCTCTTCCCTCGTTTGAAAATGGTCCCCCTGGACGAGGACCCCTTTTCCGCCGGTGAGCCCGTCCGGTTTGAGGACGATGCCGGTGAGTTCAGCGAAGAAGGCCTCGATACCGGCAACCGATGTGAAATTCTTGAATTTTGGATTTCCGGGGATACCGTACTTTTCCAGCAGGTTCCTTGTGAAGGACTTCGATGTCTCCAGGCGGGCCAGATTCCTGGTCGGTCCCACTGCTGGGATTCCCGCCGTCAAGAGAGCATCCACAAAGCCGTGGCTCAGGGGGTCCTCGGGACCGACAATGGCGAAGTCGGCGCCGCAGTCTCGGGCAAAAGCTACCGCCGCTTCCGGTGCATCGTACCGGCCGATGCAGACCTTCTCCGAAAGTGAGACGATGCCGGGATTGTTAGTTTTCATGAAGGAGTAGA
This sequence comes from Pseudomonadota bacterium, assembly GCA_018819165.1. Taxonomy (GTDB): domain Bacteria; phylum Desulfobacterota; class Syntrophia; order Syntrophales; family UBA5619; genus JAKAFS01. Next base: position 7,237 of record JAHJQP010000102.1, on the reverse strand, counting down.
TTCGGGGATTGCGGCCCGAACGCATGACCGCTTCGGCGATCGCGTGTTCCCGGGCGCCGTTGCCGATGAGAAGGACGTTGGTCATAGGGAGGCCTCCTTAGAGCTGCTGACTTTTTATGATACACACATATCGGAAAAAAGGGACGGAGTCAAACAAATCCGCTGCCGGGATGCAGGAGACAAAAAGTTTGTCTTTTCCCGGCGTGATCTGCTAAGTTTCATCGTGGTCCTTTCTTCCGACGCAGTGCGGAAGGAGGTAAAAAGTGAAAGTTGGGAAAGAGTAAAAGGTGGTGACGAGGCATGAAAGGCGAAATCGATGCCCCGGATGGGGCGAAGGATGGGTTTTGTACAATCATCCTGGCGGCGGGCAGGGGAACGCGGATGAAATCCGATCTGGCGAAGGTGCTCCATCCCCTTTGCGAGGTACCAATGCTGAGTTATCCGGTCGCGGCGGCCCGCGCGGCGGGCTCGGAGCGAATCGCCGTAGTTATCGGCCATCAGGCGGAGCAGATCCGCGAAACATTCCGGAATCAGGGGCTGATCTTCGTGGAACAGAGAGAACAACTTGGCACCGGTCATGCCGTCCTTCAGGCCCGGGAGGTCTTCCAGGGGTATGATGGCGCCATCGTCATCCTCTGCGGCGATGTCCCGCTGATCAGGCCGGCGACCGTGCGCTCTCTGTATGAGAGGCACCACTCGGAGCGGGCGGTGGTGACCGTCCTGACTGTGATTCTGGAAGAACCCTCGGGTTATGGCCGGGTCGTTAAGACCGGTGGCGGGTGCGTCCTGAAGATCGTCGAAGAAAAGGATGCCACGACCAAGGAGAGGCAGATCCGCGAGATCAATACAGGGATCTACTGCGTGGAGAGCCGTTTTCTCTTCACAGCGGTCGCCGGACTCGGCAACCGGAACGCCCAGAGGGAATACTATCTCACCGATATCGTTGAAATTGCATGTAAAAAAGGTATGAAGGTCGATTCATTCCTGGCCGGCGATCCGCTGGAAGTAATGGGGATCAATACGCCCGAAGACCTGGAAAGGGCCGGCCGGCGAATGAAGTCGCAAGGCCTGCGGCAATCCGCGTCGGTAAAAGAGGGGGGAGGAGACGCCTCATGAATATCGGCCGCTTGGTTCTTAAGAACAATGTTTTTCTCTCTCCGATGGCGGGGATCACCGATCTTCCCTTCCGGACGATTGTCCGTGAATTCGGCTGCGGCCTCGCCTTCACGGAGATGGTCAGTGCCAACGGCCTCCTGCGGGGGATGGGGAAGACCTGTCGTTATCTCGACTCCTCTGCCGCCGACCGGCCGCTTGGGGTTCAACTCTTCGGCTCTGATCCGGAGACTCTGGCGGAAGCGGCAAAGATTGCGGCGGAGATGGGTGCGGACCTGCTGGACATGAATATGGGCTGTCCGGTGAAAAAGGTGGTCAAAACCGGCTCGGGCGTGGCGCTGATGCGTGAGCCGCAGCGGGCAGGCGCCATCCTCCGCGCCACGAGAAGTGCATCGGACCTTCCCATGACGGTCAAAATCCGGGCCGGATGGCGCCAGTGCGAAATCAACGCCCTCGAAATCGGCCGCATCGCCGAGGAATGCGGCGTGGATGCCGTCATCCTCCACCCCCGCACGGCCGATCAGGGATTCGGCGGCAAGTCGGACTGGGGACTGATTGCGGATCTCAAGGGGCAACTGCGGATCCCCGTAATCGGAAGCGGGGACATCCGCTGTCCTGTGGACGCAGCCCGGATGTTCCTGGAGACCGGCTGCGACGGGATCATGGTGGGGAGGGGCGCCCTGGGGAATCCCTGGATCATCAGGAATATTCTCTCCCATCTGGCCGGAGGCGATGTCTACCCGCCGTCCCTTGCGGAGAGGGAGGGGGTCATCCGGCGGCATCTGGAGCTGGCCATCGATTATTACGGAGAGGAAGTCGGGACCAGGGCCTTCCGGAAACATCTTCTCTGGTATACGAAGAGTTTGCGGGGGGGTGCCCAGTTCCGCCAGGTGGCTGGGAGGATCAGCGACCGGGCCTCGGTATGGGAAGCGCTGCAGGAATATTTTCAGGCGCTGACGGAATCTGCCGGACGGGAAATAAGATCTTGACTTTCATTGGTCCGGTTGTCATAATGAACCGCAAAATTCTCATGGTGCCATGGACCGGGTGTGGCGGATGTGATTCGCGTTGACATGAAAGATGGGGAAAATCGTGGAGTTTTTGAAGTTTGATGAGCTGGAGAAGAAGATCACCGGTCTGATCGAAGAATACGCGTTACTGAAGAAGCGGAACCTGGAATTAGAGGAGCAGTTGAAAAATAAAACAACGGAGTTGGAAGAGACGAGCAAAAAAATAGGGGGGTTGAAGGAAGAACGGGATGCCGTACGCACAAAGGTGGACTCGCTTCTTGATTTGCTTCAGGAGATAAAGGCGCCTTAGAACAAACCTCGAGGTTGTCCATTGAAAAAGCGCTTTGAAGTCAGGATACTGGGGCAGGATCTATCAGTCATAAGCGATTCGGGGGATGAGCATGTAGAAAATGTGATCAGGTATGTCAGTGAAAAGGTGGAGGAGGCGGGAAAGGCCGCCGGCAGCAAGAACGCCTTGAACATTGCCATCCTGGCCGCATTGAACATTGCGGATGAGTATTTGCGGATGATGGGAGTAAAAGAAAACATTTACAGCCAATTGGAGAGCAGATCGGAACAATTGATTCATTTAATCAATGATATAAGGTAAATAAATCATCCCCTGCGATGTGCGTGATTAACATTCGTTTTTTGAGCCAACACTTTGGAACCGGGGGCCTTTCCTTGTCGTCGTGAGCATGTCCGCCGGCGTTCCGCGACAGCGGGCGGTGGAAAGCCTGAAGCGGCAATAGTGGCGCCCACTTTTCAACTGGTTCAAAAAGGTGGTTAACACGGCATTGTGGGGGTTTTTTTGAACTCATCCCCCACTCACCGGTTCGATCGCCTCTCTTCCCCTGACCTCCCCGGATCAATCCACAGTACAAATTGATTGGTGTTTGTAAAACATTATGGAGGTGAAAACTTTGCCATATAACGGAAGTGTGTGGATGCTGGTCATATTGGTGGCGCTGATCGTTGGCCTGGCGCTGGGATACATTATAAGACAGAGGCTTTCCAGGAAAAAGCTTGAATCCTGCGAGAACCTGTCGACGAGGATCATTAACGAGGCCAAGAAGGAAGCAGAGACCATCAAGAAGGAGGCTATCCTCCAGGCCAAGGAAAACCTGCTCAGGGTCAAGACCGAGTTCGAAAGGGATACCCGGGACAGGAAGGTCGAGCTAGATAACCTGGAACGGAGGCTCAGGTCGAAGGAGGAGAATATTGAGCGGAGATCCGACCTCCTGTCCCAGAAGGAAGCTGCTTTGGAAAATCGGGAGAAGGCGATCCTGAACAAGGAGTCCCAACTCAATGAAAAACATGAGCGGGCTAACCGGATGCTGGAAGAGCAGAAACTCAAACTGGAGCAGATCGCCGGCATTACCTCGGAGGAGGCAAAGAACTTCCTCATCCAGGCGATGGAAGCCGAAGCAAAACGGGATGCCGCACTGATGATCAGGAAAATCGAGGAGGATGCCAAGCGGACGGCGGACAAGGCGTCTCGCGAGATCATTTCCTATGCGATACAGCGTTATGCAGGCGATTATGTAGCCGAGAACACCGTATCGGTTGTGAACCTTCCCAATGATGAGATGAAGGGGAGGATCATCGGCCGGGAGGGAAGGAACATCCGGGCTATCGAGGCCGCGACAGGGATCGATCTGATCGTCGATGATACGCCGGAGGCTGTCGTACTCTCAAGTTTCGACCCGGTTCGGCGTGAGGTGGCTCGCCTCTCCATGGAGAGACTGATCACCGACGGCCGGATCCACCCGGGAAGAATCGAAGACATTGTCAAGAAGGTACGAACGGAGGTGGATTCCATCATCAAAGAAACAGGAGAGCGGATCTCCTTCGATGTAGGCGTTCACGACCTGCATCCCGAGTTGATCACTCTGCTCGGCAGCCTCAAGTTCAGAACGAGCTATTCTCAGAATGTCCTTCAGCATTCCATCGAAGTAGCCCATCTGACGGGGATGATGGCGGCGGAGCTGAAGATGAACATCAAGGAGGCGAAGAGGGCAGGGCTCCTCCACGATATCGGGAAAGCCGTCGATCACAAGGTGGAAGGGACACATGCAGCGATCGGCGCGGATTATGCCAAGCGGTTCGGCGAATCGCCGCGGATCGTCCAGGCAATTGCCACCCACCATGACGACGGCAGGACCAATACCCTGCTCGGCGTTCTCATCCAGGCGGCGGACACCCTGTCGGCGGCGAGACCGGGGGCGCGGCGGGAGATGCTGGAGAGCTATGTCAAACGGCTGGAGGAACTTGAAAGTATCGCCAATTCTTTTAGTGGCGTCGACAGGTGTTTTGCGATTCAGGCCGGGAGGGAAATCCGTATCTTTGTGGAAAATGAGAAGATTTCAGATAACGATACGGTGATGCTCTGCAAGGATATAATCAAGAAAATCGAGGCGGAACTTGCCTATCCCGGACAGATCAAGGTAACCGTCATTCGGGAGACGAGGGTTTCCGATTTTGCGCGATAGGGCGCCTTCATGAAAATACTGTTTATCGGGGATATCGTGGGAAAGCCGGGCCGAAGGGCCGTCCGCGAACTTCTCCCGGGGATCGTCGAGGAACACCGGATCGATTTCGTGATCGCCAATTGCGAAAATGCGGCGGCGGGATTAGGTGTGACGGCCGAGATTGTCGAAGAGCTGTACGGCGCCCGTATCGATGTCCTGACCTCCGGAAATCACATCTGGGATAAGAAGGAGGTCATGGAATTTGTGGATGATTGCGAGAGACTCCTCCGGCCGGCGAATTATCCCGAGGGAACCCCTGGTCGGGGGAGCGTAGTGATGCCCACCCCCGGTGGCATCCACGTCGGGGTGATCAATCTCGCCGGCCGGGTCTTCATGCATCCCCTCGACTGTCCCTTCCGAACCGCCGAGCGGGAGATCGAGAAAATGAAGAAAAAGGCGCACGTGATCATAGTGGATATGCATGCGGAGGCGACCTCGGAAAAGATTGCGATGGGCTGGTATCTGGACGGCAGGGTTACGGCTGTTCTGGGAACCCACACCCATGTTCAGACGGCCGATGACAGAATTCTGCCCGGCGGCACCGCATACATCACCGATGTCGGGATGACGGGCCCCTTCGACTCCGTGATCGGGATTAAAAAGGAGGCCATCCTGCAGCGATTTCTCCTGCAGATCCCCAACAAGCTCGATGTCGCCAAGAGAGATGTCCGTCTCCAGGGGGTAGTGGTGGAAATTGCTCCTGATGGCCGGGCCCATTGTGTGGAAAGGTTGAACGTGTCATTGAGGGGCAGTGAAGCTGATTTTGAATCCTGAGCTGTTTTGGTGAGGATTTGCGGCCGTCAGGAAGCTCCCGGGACTTTGGAGGGATACGTTGAAGAGCGTCTACGAAATATTTAAGGAGAGGGGATTCATCGAACAGATCACCGATGAGCCGCTGATCAGGGATATCCTCGAATCCAGGCACATCACCTGTTATATCGGCTTTGACCCTTCGGCTGCCAGCCTGCACATAGGCTCTCTGGTGCCGATCATGTCTCTGTGCCATATGCAAAGGCATGACCACAGGCCGATCGCTCTTGTTGGGGGCGGCACCGGTCTGATCGGAGATCCCTCCGGCAAGACTGAGATGCGCCAGATACTCACCCGTGAACAGATCGATCACAATGCCCGTTGTCTGCGGCAGCAGCTCTCGCGATACCTCGACTTCGGTGCGGAAAAGGCGATCCTGCTGAACAATGACGACTGGCTCACCCAGTTGAATTATATCGAATTTCTCCGGGATATCGGACGACATTTCAGCGTGAACAGGATGCTCACTGCCGAGAGCTACCGGATCCGTCTGGAAAAGGGTCTCAATTTCATTGAATTCAATTACATGCTCCTGCAGGCCTACGATTTCCTCTATCTTTTTAAATATTATGAATGTCTCATGCAGATGGGGGGAAATGACCAGTGGGGCAACATGGTAGCCGGTATCGATTTGATCCGGAGGGTGGAAGGGAAATCGGCCTTCTGCATGACATTTCCTCTGATCGCCACGTCGCAGGGGCACAAGATGGGAAAGACCGAAAAGGGGACGGTCTGGCTCGATGCGGAGCTCACCTCGCCATACGAGTATTACCAGTACTGGATCAACACGGAGGACGCCGATGTGGAACGGTTTCTATCCCTCTTTACCTTCCTGCCGATGGAGGAGATCGGGGAGGTCAAAAGGCTGACCGACGCCCGCCTCAACATGGCCAAGGCAGTTCTGGCCTTTGAAGCAACAAAGATAACCCATGGCGAAGAAGCGGCCATCGCTGCTTTTGAGAAGTCCGCGAGGCTTTTTGGCTTCCGGTCAGTCGAAACGGGGTTGTTCCCGTCCAGTACGATTCCACGGGCTGATGTGAGAGCGGCAGCTCATATAGTACTTCCAGCCCTGTCGCTTACAGCCTCAGGGACTTCCTCTCTACCAATAGAACGCAGGAGACTGGAAGCGTATATCCCTGCCTTCGAGTTGTTCCACGAGACGAACCTGTGCGCTTCCCGTGGGGAGGCGAGACGTCTCATTGCCCAGGGAGGAGGCTATGTCAATGACCGGCAGATCGGGGCCTTCGATGAAAGGATCGGCCTTTCCGACGCGGACGAGAAAGGCGAAATCCGCCTGCGGAAGGGAAAGAAGAGGTATGTGATTCTCACCGTAAGGTAACGAAATGTCTGTCTCACGAACCGGTAGACTGAAATGATATCATTTACTTCCGATTACATAGAATGGGTTGAAAAAAATTGAAATTTATGCTTGACACTTGGATGGGGGTAGAGTAGAAACCACCACTATTCGTTAACAGAGTGGTTGGAGGAAATAAATTTGAATTTCCTCTTGACTTCCCCCGGATAAAAATTGTATATTTGGCATTCCTCAAAAATAGAGGAACAGTGAGAAGCGAGTTTTTGGAAATTGTTCTTGACAGGAAATGAAATTTGTTTTAGTTCTATCGGCTCGTTTCTGACTGGCTCTTTGGAAATTGAATAGTGGGATAATTGATTTGTGGGTCCTTTTATACACGTAACAAAAGGGAGAGCAATCTCCTTGAACAGGATTAAAACTTGAGAGTTTGATCCTGGCTCAGAACAAACGCTGGC
>JAHJQP010000101.1 GCA_018819165.1 Pseudomonadota bacterium | reverse complement strand
GGGAGGCGGTTCGGCATGAAAGGAAAAGAGGGGGCGTTTACGAAGCAAATGATTTCCCTTGTCATTCCCGTCTATAATGAGGAGGATACTCTTCCGGCGCTGATGGAGAGGATCCGGCCGGTGATGTCGGAGCTGGAGAGACCCTATGAAATCATCCTGGTGGATGACGGAAGCCGCGATCGCTCGCTGGAGATCATGACGGGATTTGCAGAAAGTCCCGAGGTTCGGGTGGTGGAGCTTACCAGGAATTACGGTCAGCATGCGGCGATCCTCGCCGGTTTCTCCATCGTCAGAGGCGAGATCGTAGTGACACTCGACGCGGACCTCCAGAACCCGCCGGAGGAGATTCCCCGTCTTATCGATACGATGGAAGAAGGCGGCTTCGATGTCGTGGGCACGATCCGCCGGGGACGGAAGGATTCCTTCTTTCGGATCCTTCCGTCCCGGATCGTCAATTGGGTGGCAAGGAAGATCACCGGCGTCCGGATGACCGACTGGGGTTGCATGCTCCGGGCGTACCGGCGTCCGGTCGTAGAGAGGATGATCGCCTGTCACGAACATGCCACCTTCATTCCAGCGCTCGCGACCCATTTCGGGAAGCGGGTGACGGAGATCGAGGTGGCCCACGAGGAAAGGTACGGTGGCAAGTCCAATTACTCCCTGAGAAAATTGATCAACCTCCAGTTCGATCTGGTCGCCTCATTTTCTGAGCTTCCCATTAAGCTGATCATGTACGGGGGCATCCTGCTTGCCGTTCTCGGCGTCTGTTTCGGCGTTGTTCTGGCCGTCGCCCGCCTCGTCTACGGCGCTCACTGGGCGGCGCAGGGGGTCTTCACCCTGTTTGCGATCCTGTTCGCTTTCGTGGGACTCCAGTTTTTCGCCCTCGGGGTGATCGGGGAGTATATTGGAAGGATCTACCGGGAAGTCCGGAAGAGACCCGAATATGTGATTGAGCGGATCTACGGCGGCGATCTTCCCCAGGCGGGAGAAGGCGCATGAAAACCGTGGTCTTCGCCTACCACAAGATGGGGCTGGCGGGACTCAACGCCCTTTGCCGCGCCGGTTATGAGATTGCATGCATTTTTTCCCATGAGGATGACCCGGAAGAAAACTGTTGGTTCGGCTCGGTGAAGGCCTGGGGGAGGGAACGGGGTATCGGCGTCCTTTGCCCCACGGAGCTCCAGGGTCCGGAATGGGCCGCCAGGATTGCCGACCTCTGTCCGGAAATGATCTTTTCCTTCTATTACCGGCATCTGCTTCCGGAGGCGATCCTCCGTATTCCACCCGCGGGCGCGTATAATCTCCACGGTTCGCTGCTTCCCGCCTACCGGGGGCGATGTCCCGTTAACTGGGTTCTTGTCAACGGGGAGACTCAGACAGGCGTCACACTGCACCACATGGTCGCAAAGGCCGATGCCGGGGATATCGTCGGTCAGCGGGCGGTGCGGATCGCTCCGGATGATACCGCGCTTACACTTTACGGAAAGCTCTGCGTTGCGGCGGGAGCGCTTTTGGGTGAGTTACTGCCGCTGATGGAAGAAGGGCTGGCTCCGCGCAGACCTCAGGATATAAGCCAGGGGATCTATTTCGGCGGCCGCAGGCCGGAAGACGGCAGGATCGACTGGAGATGGCCCGCCGAAAGGATCTATAACCTGGTCCGAGCGGTCACGGAGCCGTGGCCCGGCGCCTTTTGCACTCTTCCGGACGGATCGCGTCTGATGGTCTGGCGGGCTGCGGCGGAGGAAGAAGCAGGTTCAGGGGCAAAGCCGCCCGGAACGATTGAAATCGAAGGGGAGGGGGTTTTCATCCGGACGGGACGGAGGAGACTCCGCCTTCTCGATGTAGAGACCGGCTCACAAAGGATGACCGGAGAGGGGATCATCCAATACTTTAAAGACAGGGAGGGAACGATTCTATCATGAAGATATTGATCCTGGGGGTAAACGGGTTTATCGGTCATCATCTGACCCAGAGGATACTCGACGAGACGGATTGGAGCGTTTTCGGGATGGACCTGTCCGACGACCGTCTGGGTAAAAACCTCCGGAATCCGCGTTTCCACTTCATCGAAGGGGACATCGCGATCAACCGGGAGTGGATCGAATATCACATCAAGAAATGTGACGTCGTTCTCCCTCTGGTGGCCATCGCTACGCCAAAACTCTATGTGGAAGACCCCATCAGCGTCTATAACCTCGATTTCGAGATGAACTTAAATGT
>JAHJQP010000100.1 GCA_018819165.1 Pseudomonadota bacterium | reverse complement strand
TTTGGCTTTTTCTACAGGCCGGACCTTTTCAATCCTGGGTTCTTCGACTATTTCCTTTGATGAATCTAAGATCATCTCCTGAATCTTATTGAAATAAACCTTAACAAACTCTTCAGAACCTTCAATTTCAATCTCCTTCGTGACCGGATTGAATCTGATGCGTGATCTGTTTTTCATATAACCTCCTATATTTTTGTAAACATTTTCCCTCAGTCCTCCATCTCGGGCTTTTTCACTTTTCTTGGCCGGCCTGGCTTTTTTTTAGGACCGGAAGCAGCGCGGGCTGTGCTGGTTTTTTTAGCGGGTTCCTGACCCATAATCCTTTCCATAACAATTCGTTCGGCTTCAAACCAGTCTTCCAATTCGAAGCCATGAGTACCTCTCCTTTCGTAGAGTAAGTAAGCTACCAGAGATATTTCCTCATTGAATTCTTTACTTCTGTCCATTGTTGCCTCCTTATTGCTGCTCATTCTGAATTAGGATGTCCCTCATGTTAATTCAAGATATTGATACCACCAGCATCCAATACTGTCAAGGGCAGGCGGAACGAATTGCCTCAAATTATAATGTGACCAGAGAGGAGCAGAATAACGGCTGATGCGCGCCCGGTTGCGCTTGGAGACGGAGCGTCCCGTCCGGCGGCATGGCATTCAGATCCGGTGGTGTTCGAAGCCGGGAAGCAGCAGGCGGTCCTCCAGGTGACCGAGGATCACGCTGGCGACGGATGTCATCACCAGGTAGCAGGCCCCGATGATCAGGAAAATCTCCGTGTACTTGAAGGAGTTCGAGGCCAGGATCTTCCCCTGGCCGGTGAGCTCGATGCAGGTGATCATGTAGGCCAGAGACGAGTACTTGATCAGGTAGATGATCTCGTTCCCGCAGCCGGGCAGCGCCCGCCGGATCGCCTGCGGGAGGATGATGGAGAAGATCATCCGGACCTTGTTGAAGCCGAGCGACTGTGCGGCGAGCATCTGCCCGCGCTTGATCGAGAGGAGCGCCCCCCGGACGTACTCCGAGTGGTAGGCCCCGCTGCAGAGCGAGAATCCCAGGACAGCGGCCACAAAGGGACTGAGATAGATCTTGATGTAGGGTAGGCCGAAGTACCAGATGAAGAGCTGGACGACAAGGGGAATCCCCCGGAAGAGCGCGACATAGGTATCCGCCACGGCCATGACCGCCCGGCTGCCGTAGACCCGGAGCACCCCGACCATGATCCCGATGACGAGGCCGCAGAACGCCGAGGGGACGATCAACTGCAGGCTTACCCAGAACCCCTTGAGCAGGGCGGGATAGACCTCCGTCTGTATGTAGAGCCACTCCTCCATCGTCAGCGCGTCTCCCCGTAGAGCTCCGTGATCTTGGAGCAGAATTCCTTCGTCCGGGCGTTTTCCGCCTGGAAGAAGATCTTTTCGGGCGTCCCCCGCTCGAGGATCTGGCCGTCCTCCATGAAGATGATCTCACTGGCGAGCGAGCTTGCGAAGCCGATCTGGTGCGTCGCCATGATCATCGTCATGCCGTTGTTCCCCAGGTCGCGGATGACCGCATGGACCTCGCCGATGAGCTCGGGATCGAGCGCCGAGGTGGGCTCGTCCAGGAGCATCACCTTGGGGTCCATCGCCAGCGCCCGGGCGATTGAGACCCTCTGCTTCTGGCCGCCGGAGAGCTGGGCGGGGTATTTCTGCATGTGATCCTTCAGGCCGACCCGCTCCAGTTCCATGACGGCCCGCTCGCCTGCCTCCGCCTTTGCCATCCCCTTTACCTTTACCATGCCGATCCGGACGTTCTCCAGGGCGTTCAAGTGGTCGAAGAGGTTGAAGTCCTGGAAGATCATCCCCACCTTCTGGCGGTAGGCATAGAGGTTGCGCTTATGAGCGTAGTGGACCTCCTGGTCCTCCAACCAGATCCGCCCCTCGTCGGGCTTGACGAGAAAGTTGATGCACTGCAAAAGCGTGCTCTTCCCCGCTCCGGAGGGGCCGATCAGGATCTTGAGGTCTCCCTTGTGCACGGTAAGCGACGCCCCCTTGAGGACGTCCTTCTTCCCGTAGCGCTTCGATACATTTTCGATCCTTAAAATCGGTGAAGCCATATTATTCCTACAGTCCATGCGCTGAATATCCCGGAATCCGGACCTTCTCCTCCAGCATTCTAAGGCCCCTCGTCCCCAGATAGGTGAGGACGAGAAAGATCACCCCGGCAGTGAGATACAGGGGAAGCTGCTGATAAGTCCGCGTGGCGACGAAGTGCGCCCGCGCCATGATCTCGGCCACGCCCAGCGCGTAGGTCACCGCCGAGTCCTTCAGCAGAATGGAATACTCGTTGGACCAGCCGGGGATGGAGAGGCGGAGCGCCTGGGGGAGAACGATGAAGGAAATCGCCTTGAGATCGCTCATCCCGAGCGCCCGGGCCGCCTTGAACTGTCCCTCCGGGAGAGACAGGATCGCCCCGCGGAAGATCTGCGACTGGTAGGCGGAGCTGATCAGCCCCAGGACGATGATGGCGACCGTAAAAGCGGACAGGTTGATGTCCAGCGCCGTGCAGAGGCCGAAGTAGAACAGAAACAGCAAGACCAGCAGCGGGATCCCCCGGAAGAACCAGACATAGACGCCGATGACCCTCCGGAGAGCCGGGCGGCCGTAGACCTGCCCCACAGCCAGCGGAACCCCGATAGTGAGCCCCAGGGCCATCGCCCCCGCCACGACGATCAGGGTCACGAGAGACCCCCGGAGGAGGTACGGCAGGGCGTCCTTTATGGCAATCAGACTTTCCGGCATCCGTTTACATTACTTAAAAAAATGGAAGGCCCCATGGAAAATTCCTGAGGCCTTCCCGTCACGATTCAAGAAACCAGGCGCCCTCTTCCGGCCCTTTACGCCATCGCAAAAATCCGGTCTCCTTTCCCCCGCCGGGAGGGAAGCGAAGGGGTAGGCACTCCTTATCCATTCATCATTTGTCGATGTAGTTCTTCTTCAGCTCGGCCCAATAGGGGGACTTCATGAGCTTCTTGAGGCCTTCGTTGACCTTCTTGAGAAACTCCGTGTCCTCCTTGCGGATGGCATAGCCGAAATCCTCGTCCTTCATCCCGAAGCCGCCCAGGATCTTGACGGGCTTCTTCCTGGTGGCGTCGATCGCCGGGGCGTCGTCCATCGCGGCCGCCACGATGCGGCCGTTGACCACGTCCTCGACCGCCAGCGGGGCGGAGTCATACTGCACGAGCTCGAACTTTTTCCCCCCTTTTTTGATCAGGTTCTCCTCGATCCACTTCGCCTCCGTTGTCCCGCGCTGAACGCCTATCTTGTTCCCGTCGGCCAGGGCCTGCTCCGCAGTGACCTTCGCCTCTTTCTTGGCGACCAGGACCTGCTTGATTTTCCAGTAGGGGATTGTGAAATTGACCTGTTTCCTGCGTTCATCGGTAATACTCATCCCCGAGGCCACAATGTCGATCTTTTTCGCCTTGAGACTAGGGATGATGCCGTCCCAGTCCATCGGCTGGTGCTTCACCTTGAACTTCATCTCTTTCGCGATCCAGTCCAGGGCCTTCACGTCGAAGCCGTCCGGATTGCCGGATTTGTCCACGTAGGCGAAAGGCGGAAAGTTGGCATCGATCCCGTTTATGTAAACCTTCTCCGCGGCGATGGCAAACGTCGCAGACATGACGAACAGCGCCGACAGCGCCAAAACCAAACCCCAAAGCCCTTTTCTTCTCATAAATACCGATCTCCTTTCTTCCCGTTGTCTTATGGTTTATTTCCTCCGCAATGCATAGCTTTCCCAGAGACAATCCGCGCCTTTACAATAGATGAAGCGGTGATGCCCTTTTGAAAGCGGGAAAGTATAAATAATATCAGGAGGGCTGTCAAGATGAAAGACAATTCGGCGAGCAAGAGAGGTTGGGGTTGCTATTTCGCGACTTCCTGTTTATGATAGCGCAATGCGAAGATGGTCCGTACCCAAATACTGTTGGGCGCTGCTGCTGCTGGCGGCGCTGCTCTTTTTCTCCGTAAATGCCCTGAAGGCCGGCGAGACCTTCCCGAAACCGACCGGCGCGGTGAACGACTTCGCCGGGGTGATCCCCGCACAGTACAAAGGCCAGATGGAAAATCTCGCCCGCGAGCTCCTTGC
>JAHJQP010000017.1 GCA_018819165.1 Pseudomonadota bacterium | reverse complement strand
TCAATAAATCAAATCGTTTTAACCTTTGTCATTCTCTTGCCAGACAGGTCCATGACAATGCCCTTAAACGCCTTTCATCATCAGGAAAATCTCCGGAAGGCTTCCGGCCGGAGCAGTCCTGTCCACCCCCCTAAAACGGTAATGCAGTAAGCAAAGGCCGCCAGGATCATCACCCAGACAAAACCCAGCTCCACGGCGACGACCGCCGCGATGACCGTGCTGACAACAGAGAGGCAGCCGTTGATTCCCCAGGCCCAGGGGATTTCCTGATCTGCTGTTCCTGTCAGCAGGCGGATGCCCAGGGGAAAGGGCATGCCCATGACCAGGGCAGCGGGGGCGATGAGAAGGAGGGAGAAGATGATCTTGGCGGCCGGCGGCAGGGCAATGGTTGACTGCAGGACCGGCGTCAGGAGCGGGGCGTAGAGAAGGATGAAGAGGATAATCAGAGTAAAGACGGTCAGCGCGTGTACTCTTTTTCTGATCCAGCGCGCCGAGAGGAGGCTGCCGATGCCGGAGCAGACCAGCATGCAACTGATCACCGCGGCCGCCGCATGGATGGGATTCCCGAAATAGAGGAGGAAACGCTGGATCAGGACGATCTCCACGAACATGTAGCCGATGCCGAGGCCGCTGAAATAGAGGAGGACGCTTATCCGGCATCCGCCCTCACGGCGGAGGAAATGAAGGGGCAGCATGATCAGGATCACGGCAATGATCGCGACCTGAAGCAGGGTAAGCAGGACGAGCAGATAACCCGCTTCGAGAAAAGGAAAGGTACGGGCGCCGTAAAGCCTGGCCAGGTCCGGGATGCTCTGCCAGCGGAGGAACTGGGAAAAATAGGGGCGGTCGTCGGTGGCCGGGCGGATGTTGAATGCGTAATCGGCATAGAACCGCTCCCGTGACGGAGAGAGGATCGCGTCCAGATAGAGGAAAAAACGCCCGTCCTGCAGGCCGTTGAACCGCATCCGCTCCGCTGTCCGCAGATCGGGAAGGAGGGCGGGATCGAAAAGGAGATTCCTGCAGAAGCGCCTGATCTTCTCAGTCTCGGCAGTATGCAGAGGGGTTTTCTTTACAAGGATCGTGACCGTTCCCCAGCCTCGGACGGCGGCCAGGTGATCCCGGATATTCCCGATGCCCTCCTCTTCGAGGACCTCCGCCAACGTGGCCAAGATCTTCAGGGGATGGCGGAGAGGATAATCCATCCAGCAGGTGATGCTGATCACCCCGCGCGGGGTCAGCTTCCGCCAGATCTGCCGGAAGGCCTCCCGGGTCAGGAGATACTGTTCGCGGACGGCCTGCAGGCCGGAAGTGCCGCCGAAAGCGTCTATGTTGGGGAGCAGAATCAGATCATACTGAGACTTGTCCAGAAAGAGAAAGGTCCGGGAAGAGAGGTTGCGGATCGAGACGGACGGGTGATGAAAGAGGTCGCCCGTTTCCCCGGCCAGCTCTCCGCTGAGGAAGGAGAGGATCGCGGGATGGGGTTCCACCGCTGTGATCTGCAGTGCTCCCCGGCTGAGGGCCTGGGAGATAAGGCTGCCCGTGCCCGCATCGAGGATCAGGACGCGGCGGCGGGTTTCCAGGGCATAGGGGAGGGCGCCGGTCGTATAGTCCAGGAACGTTTCCTGCTCCTTTTCCTGCCAGGGAACGACCGCCCCGAACCACTCCCCGTTGTTGAAGACGGACTTTCTCACCGGGATCCGCTCCTGATAAGTGAGGCTCAGACCCGGCGCATAACGGAGCGCCGGCGATGAGAAGATCTGCATGAGACCATAAGGGCTGCTGTGCTCATGGGTTATCCGGGCGTCAGGCAGATGAAGGGCCCTGCTCAGCCCCTTGAATTCGGAGAGGATCAGAACCGGGGGACGGATCAGGGAAAAAACGGCAGCCAGACCGGAAAGAAGGGCGGCGACGATGAGCAATCTCCGCCATCGTTTACGGGGATGCCTCCCTGGCGCTCCGGAGTGCTGCCCGGCTGCGCATCCTTCCGGAGGCGGCAAGATGCCTGCACCGCCGATCACCTTCTGGGAGAAGACAGGCCCGTGCAGACCTTCGGGAAGGACAAGCATGGCCGCGGCGATGGCCAGCAGGGCGACAAGGCCGGGAAGCATGGGCGGCGGGAAGAGCCAGAGCAGGCCGGTCATGGCCGCGCCCCCCGCACCGGAGCCGGTCAGATTCCAGAAGTAGAGCCTGCCGATGTCGCCGGCGGCATGCACGAAGATCATGCCGATGGCCAGCGCCGCCAGGAAGAAGGGGAGAAAATAGAGGCAATAGGTGAGCAGGAGCCTGAGAAGCTGCGAGATGCCTGTGAAAAGGAGCAGGGAATCGAAACGCACCCACGAACTCTGGGCGATTCCCGTCATCATGGCCATGGCCGCCCCGGAGAGGAGCATGGCGAGGGGCAGCAGCGAGGCAAAGTGTAGCATCAACCAGGGCCGCAGGAGGGAGAGACAGGCGCCGGCGGCCCCGAAACCGAGGAGGGCGACGGCGATGATCATGTAGGCGAAATGATGCCACTGGACCACGGAGAGGATCTGCATGAGCGCCAGCTGGTAGGCGATCACCGCCGCCGAGATCATGGCCAGTGCAAGATGGAGGCGAAGCCTGGGGACGTCGATGGCCATCAGGGGCTTCTCCGGAACGGGACGAACCGGACCGGCATGAGTTGGGTCGTCGTGATCTGCCCCCCCTTTTTTTCCACGAGCATCAGGGTTTGGACCAGGAAGGGAGAGCCGACCGGGATGACCATCCGGCCACCGTCCTTCAGTTGTTTCAGCAATGGCGGGGGGATATATTCGGCCGCGGCGGTGACGACGATGGCATCGAAGGGCGCCTGCTCCGGCCATCCGTCGTAGCCGTCGGCAATCCGGACCTCTACGTTCCGGCAGCCCAGTTTCCGCAGGCGCTCTCGGGCTGCGCGTCCCAGTTCGGGAATGACCTCCATCGTATAGACATTCCGAACGATTTCTGCCAGAATAGCCGCCTGATACCCGGAGCCGGCGCCGATCTCCAGCACCCGGTGGTCTTGTTGGGGGTGAATGATTTCGGTCATATAGGCCACGATGAAAGGCTGAGAGATGGTCTGACCATAGCCGATGGGGAGAGGCCTGTCGTCGTAGGCGTCAGCGAGAGAGGCTTCCGGGACAAAGAGATGGCGCTTTACGGTTCCCATGGCCCGCAGCGTGGCCGGGTCGGTCACGCCCCGCGCCGCGATCTGCGACCCAACCATGGCTTCACGCCGGGACGTGTAGTGTGCATCCTCGGGAGCGGCAGCGACGAGAAGCAGGGTGAAGCCGAGGATAAAATAGAGGGACTTCATGGCAACCTCTCTTTTCCGGCCGGGAAGGCTGGGGCATTGGGTCCTGGCGGGCGCACCATGATTTTTCCCCGCCGGCTGAAACCGATGGCCCGTTCGTACACGGCTCAATAATACCAGAACTGACAGAGGACAACAACCCCATTGAAATGCCTGATGGGAATGCCGTATTAGACATGCTGTCTTTTCTATGCTGCGACTCCCCGGGACTATAAATGAATAGCTTGACGAAGGCCCCCACACCTTTTGGCAGAACTCTGACTTCACATGTGGTATAATATTATTTCAGCCATGCAAAGCGGACCATTCATGGAAGCCTTCCGACGCAAGGGCCGGATGTCGGGGCTCATGGAAGGCATCCCGGTCCACGTGATAATGAATCCCAAAGCGGCTCTGCCGGGAGCGGCCTGCCACGGAATGGCCGTAAACTACGTATAGGATGGGAGAAGGAGATTCTACATGAACAGCATTGAAAGCAAGAGGGACAAGCTCCCGGCGCAGTGGGAACCCATGTCCGCCAGCCTGGGTTCTTATGACGCCGTCGTGCAGGCCGGGCTGGTGAAATTCAATAGCGACAACGTGATCAGCCGTATCTGGGCCGGCGATCACACCGTCTGGAAGCCCGACCCCGCGGAGATCACGAATCGGCTGGGATGGCTGCACATTGCCGAGGCGATGAGGGGGCATCTGGGCCGGATCGAAGACCTGAGCGCTTCCGTCCGCAGAGAAGGTTACACCCACGCGCTGCTGCTGGGCATGGGCGGTTCGAGTCTGGCCCCGGAAGTGTTCAGCAGGACCTACGGCGCGAAAGAGGGATTCCTCCAGCTGGACGTGCTGGACAGCACTGATCCCGACACCGTGCTGGGTCATGCCGGCAGACTGGATTTGCGTAAAACCCTGTTCATCGTCTCCACCAAGTCCGGCAGCACCATCGAACCCCTCTCCTTCTTCAAGTATTTCTACAACCGAGTTCTGGATGTCGTGGGCCCGGATGAAGCAGGCCGGCACTTTATCGCAATTACCGACCCGGAAAGCAATCTTCTCGAAATTGCAGAGCAGTACCGTTTCCGACACGTCTTCGTCAATGATCCGAACATCGGTGGACGCTACTCGGTTCTCTCCTATTTCGGCCTCGTGCCGGCCGCTTTGATCGGGGTCGATCTGGGGGCGTTGCTCGACCGCGCACAGATTGCCGTCGGCAACGCCGGGGGAGGCAACCGCCCGATTCAGGGTTCGAACAACGCAGTCAGGCTCGGCGTGATTCTGGGTGAACTGGCCAGGGTCGGAAGGGACAAGGTCACGTTTGTCACTTCAAAGGAGATTGCAAGCTTTGGCGACTGGGTAGAGCAGCTCATCGCAGAGAGTACCGGAAAGGAAGGGCGCGGCATTCTGCCCGTGGTCGGGGAACCGCTCGGGGACGCGCAATCGTACGGCGGCGACCGCGTTTTCGTCCAGCTGCGGATGGAAGGGGACAAAACGGACGACGCCGCATTGCACGCGCTTAAACAACTCGGACACCCCGTGATCATCTTGCGGCTGCATGATCGCTATGACCTGGGCGGACAGTTTTTCCTGTGGGAGATGGCCGTCGCCGTCGCCGGCGCCTGCCTGGGCATCAATCCTTTTGATCAGCCCGACGTTGAAGCGGCCAAGGTTCTCGCCAGGAAGATGACAGCCGCCTTTCAGTCGGCGGGCAGGCTCCCCGGGCTCACGCCCGCGCTGGAGGACAACGGCATCCGTGTCTATGGCGATATCCAGGCGCGCACGCCGGGAGAAGCGTTGAATCGTTTCCTCGTCCGGGCCCAGGAGGGCGCCTACATCGCCCTTCAGGCGTACGTGCGGTCCAGTGCCGAGACAGATAAGGCCCTGCTGGAGCTGCGCACCGCGCTGCGCGACCGATCCGGCAAGGCCACGACGGTCGGCTATGGGCCGCGCTTCCTTCATTCCACGGGGCAACTGCACAAGGGTGATGCGGGCAAGGGCCTTTTTGTGCAGCTGACGGCAGACGCAGCCGGGGATGCGGATATCCCGGACGAAGCGGGTTCGCCCCGGTCCTCCCTGACCTTCGGGATCCTCAAAGAGGCTCAGGCGCTCGGTGACCGCCAGGCGCTGCTGGATGGCTGCCGCCAGGTGATACGCTTTCACCTGGGGACGGATGTGATCGGCGGATTGCGAAAACTCAGGAAGGTTCTTGCATGACGCTGAAATCAGAGTCCAAGGGGGGAAGAATCGGAGCCGTCAAAGATAGCGGAAATGTGTTACAATGGTGACCGGGTTATCGGATAACCATGAAGGGACAATCTGTCATGGCTGATAAACGGAGAGATGAAGCCGAAACGGCAGCGA
Source organism: Pseudomonadota bacterium (assembly GCA_018819165.1). Taxonomy (GTDB): domain Bacteria; phylum Desulfobacterota; class Syntrophia; order Syntrophales; family UBA5619; genus JAKAFS01. Next base: position 4,443 of record JAHJQP010000017.1, on the reverse strand, counting down.
GGAACAACGGGGGGCTTCTGAATGCCTCACTCAGAGTGATTCGGGGTTGCGCCGTCAAGAACGGCGCCGTCGTGGCGGCGGACAGCGATCTTCCCGACTATCCCCGTCAGGCGCAGGACTACCGTTATGTCTGGCCGCGGGACGCCTCTTTCATGTGCGTCGCCGCCAATCGGGCGGGGGTGCGGGACTTTCAGGAGGGCTTTTTCCACTGGCTCCTCGACCGTGCGGAGGGGGTGCGGGAATCGGGACTTCTATTCCAGAACTACCATGTGAACGGGCCGAAGCGATGGCTCGCCCTCCAGATCGATCAGAACGGGTCCGTATTGTGGGCCATAGAGGATTTTTACCGGGGCGATTACCCCGTGAAGATCCGTGATCTTGCAAAACTTCTGGCGGACGGAATCGTTTCTGTCTGGGGAGAAGGCTTCTTTACCACCCTGACCCAGGACCTCTGGGAGGAGCGTTATGCCTATCCCGAGCTGGAACAGTTCCACACCTATTCTCTGGCCGCCTGCATCAAGGGACTCCGGTGCGCCGCCTCACTGGATTCGACCTATGCCAAACAGGCCGCCGCGATGGAAAGAGTGCTTAAAAAGGCGAATCGCAAGGGCATCATCCGTACGCCCGGACGTCTCAGGGATGAGACCTGCGATGCTTCGCTCCTCGGCCTCGTCTGGCCCTTTGAGATCTATGAACCGGATGATCCTCTCGTAGACCGGCTGATCGGGGATATCGAGCGGTCTCTCGTCAAGGGGGGCGGGATCCACCGTTACCGGTTCGATGCTTACGATGGGCACCGGAGACACGGGATCGACTCGAGAAGAGGCGGCGGGGCCTGGCCGGTCCTCAATTTCTGGATGGCCCTGGTACTTTCCCTGAGGGGGGAGCGCGATGAGGCGCGTATCTACGCGGATTATGTCCTCAAGAGGATTCAGGCGGATCGTATCCCGGAGCAGCTCTTCTCCAACCGCATCCAGGAGGGGATAAGCCCTCTGGGCTGGAGCCATGCCATGTACGTCCTTTACAGGACGCAGGATGCGCGCGAAAAATCCGATTGAGCCTTCGCGAATTCGTAAGAAGTCCCCTTTAGAACCATGCGCGCCCCGGCCCGGCCTCAAGATGGCTTATATCCGCGGCCCCGAAAATGTCCGGATTGAATTGATGGAACGAAGCTGACCTGCCCTCAACGATGATACTTCCTGATCACTGCGGTGACGACTCCTCCGAGTTTGAGTTCACTCTTCGGCCTCATCAGGGGGTATTTCGGATTCGCCGCTTCCAGGACCACCTGTTTCCCCTGTTTCCGGAAATATTTCATCGTCCATTCCCCGTCGACTTCGGCAATCACGATGTCGCCGCTTTTGGGCTCCCGCCCTTTTTCGACCACGACGAGGTCCCCCTCCACGATCCCCTCGCCGATCATCGAATCGCCGCTGACCTGCAGCAGATAGGAGGCTTCCGGCCTTGTGATCAGATATTCATCCATGGACATGATGTCGCAGAGAGCCTCCTCCTCTGGTGAGGGGAAGCCCGCCTGCACAGACCCGACGATGGGGATGGCGAAGGAACGGTTCGTCGGGGTCAGGTGGCCTTTTCCGTCTTTCTCGAGAAGTCCGGCTTCGATGAGCTTGTTGATCCAGAAATTGACGACGCTTTTCGATCTGACCCCCAAAAGATCGATCATTTCTGCATAGGAGGGCATGCGCCGATTTTTCCGGAAGAAGGCGGCAAGGATTTTCCGGACCGATTGTGTCGAGCGCTTTTCTTTCATGGCTTCCGTATATAGAACCGCCGTTCTATTGTCAAGCGAAAAATTGAGGGAAAAATAGGAACGAAGCCCCCTCCCTTTGAAGGACTTCGAGACCCTCATCAATCATTTCATTCCCGACATAGATGTCCATGACGCCGGGATTCCGTTTCTGGCCGTGGCAACGGAATTGCGGCGCCCTGTCAAGGCATGATATACATGGAAAAAAGTAATCAGAGCGTCAAAATTATCTTGATAAACGGGAGCATTTCGCTTATCAGGAAACGGGAAAGGAAGTAATTCCGATCATTTTCATGAAACCCCCCGGGATATTTGCATCATCCGTATGGACACCCCGATATTTTTGTGGTAGTAAAGGGGCGAAAATCTGATCTAAGGTGCTTAGATGCTTATAAAAAAAGTAGGAATCATCGCCAATATCGCCAAGGAAAAATCGTCCGAATATACCGCCTCTTTGCGGGAGTGGATGATCGGGCGGGGGCTTGAGGTCTATCTGGAGGAGGGGATCGCCGCGAAGATCGGCGGCCTCCCCGGAGTAGAGAGGAGGAAGCTCTGGTCCATCGTGGATCTGATCGTCGTTTTCGGCGGGGACGGAACGATCCTCAGAACGGCCCGCCTGGTCCGGGACCGGGATGTCCCGATCGTAGGGATCAATCTCGGCGTATTCGGATATCTCACCGAGGTGAACCTCGACGAGATGTACAGCGCCCTGGAGGTGATTCTCGCGGGGGAATTCCAGGTCGAAAAGAGGATGATGCTCGACGTGGAGATCAGCCGGGGGGGGAAAACACTCCTGGAGGGGAGCGTTCTCAACGACGTCGTCATCAACCGGGGCAATCTCTCCCGAATCGTGGAGCTCGAGACGACCGTGGATGACCGCTATATGACGACCTTCAAGGCCGACGGTCTCATCATTTCGACGCCGACGGGATCGACGGCCTATTCGCTTTCTGCGGGAGGCCCCATCGTTTTCCCTGAGCTCTATTCGATCATCATCAACCCCATCTGTCCCCACACCCTGACCAACCGGCCGATCATCCTGCCGGAAAGCGCAGAGATAAAGGTAACGCTGCGGACCATGGAAAAGGGGGCGAACGTGACCCTCGACGGACAGGTTTCATTCACCGTGAAGTCGGGGGATACCGTCACGATCCGGAAATCGCGGCATGTCACCACACTGGTCTCCTCCCCCCACCGGGGCTATCTGGAGATTTTGAGGACAAAATTAGGGTGGGGCGGTTCCCAGACAGGAGCCGCCTGGGAGAGGCAGGATGCTCACGGAACTGAATATCCGTAATTTTGCCATCATCGATGAAATGCGGGTGGCCTTCGCCGGAGGCCTCAACGTCATCTCCGGCGAGACAGGCGCCGGCAAATCGATCATCATCGGCGCCGTGGGGCTTCTCCTGGGAGACCGCGCAACCGCCGACATGATTCGTTCCTTTTCGGACGAGGCGGTCGTGGAGGCGCTCTTTTACATCCGCGGGCAGGAGGAGCTGCGGCGGAAGGTTTGCGAGATGGGATTCGGCGATGGGGAGGAGCTCGTCGTCCGGCGGGTGGTCTCCCGTTCGGGAAGGAACAGGGTCTATATCAACGGGACCCTGGCGACTCTCTCATCGCTCGCGGCGATCGGCGAATCGCTGATCAACATCTGCGGTCAGCACGAGCATCAGATGATCCTGAACCCCGAAAGTCATACGGATATCCTCGACGAGTTCGGCGGCCTGCTGACGTTCAGGTCCGCATACCGGGAATCATACGACCGGTACCGTTCGTTGAACGAGAGACTCCGTGCGCTTCAGGAGTTCCGGAGAAAAAGGGAGGAGCGGGAAGATCTTCTCCGCTTCCAGGTCGGAGAAATTTCCGGAACGGGCATCGGCGCGGGAGAGGACGCTGCGCTTGCGGAAGAGAAAAAGATCCTCGTGAATGTCCAGAAGCTGATCGATTTCGCCACGGCCGCCTATGAGAGCCTCTATGGGAAAAGCGGCTCCGTGCTCACGGAATTGCGCGGCGCGGTTTCGGCCGTCAAGGAGATCCGAAAGATCGATGCGGGGCTGAAGCTTACGGGGGAGGAGCTGGACGAATTGTACTACCGGATCGAGGATGCCGCCTTTACCCTCCGCGATTACGCAAAGCGCCTCTCTTTCGATCCGGCCCGTCTGGAGGCCGTCGAAGAGCGGCTGGAGCTTCTCGGACGTCTGAAGCGAAAATACGGCGGGACGCTCGATGCCGTTCTGAGAAAACAGGCCGAAGCGGAGGAGGAGCTCGCAAACATCTCTTCCCTGGAAGAGGAAATGGAGAGCCTCACGAAGACCATCGCTCAAGAAAAGGAGCGGGTGGCGAAAGCGGCAGGGGATCTTTCCGCTGAAAGACGCAAAGCGGCCGCCGCCCTGAAAGCGGCCGTCAAAGCGGAGATCCGGACGCTGGGAATGGAGAACGCACAATTCGAGGTCGTTTTCCGCGACTGTCGCGACGGGAAGGGGGAAACACCGTTGAACGAGAAGGGTTCGGATGACCTGGAATTCTATCTTTCAGCCAATGTCGGGGAGGAGGCGAAGCCGCTCAAGGGAATTGCCTCCGGCGGCGAGCTTTCCCGCATCATGCTCGCCCTGAAGAAGGTTCTGGCCCGGACGGGTTCGGTGGGGACGATCGTCTTTGACGAGGTGGACAGCGGC
>JAHJQP010000099.1 GCA_018819165.1 Pseudomonadota bacterium | reverse complement strand
GGCCGGAGAACTGAAAACGCTGGAAGAAGAGAAAAAGAAACAGTGGATGAAATGGGCGATGTCCCCGGCAAAGCCCATCAATCCAATCCGGTTGTGTTCTGAAATTGCAAATTTTTTGAACCGGGATGCCATCGTCACCGTTGACGGAGGAGAGATTCTGGATTTTGCCCGAAACCTGATTCCTTCTCACACCCCGGGTGCGCGGATGAATCCCGGGGTAACCGGCCTTCTGGGCATCGGCATTCCGTACGCCATCGGAGCAAAGCTGGCCTATCCCCATCGCCAGGTGCTCTGTCTTTGCGGAGACGGAGCCTTCGGGCTAAACGGCATGGAAATGGACACGGCGATGCGCCACGGCATCCCCATCGTGGTGATCGTATCCAACAATGCCTGCTGGGGGTTGTGCACCAACATGCAAAAGGGTATTTTCGGACCGGACTGCACCCCCGGAACGCTGCTTTCCCGTACACGCTACGATTTGATGGCCCAGGCCATGGATTGTTACGGGGAGAGGGTCGAAGAAGCCGACCAGATTCCTTTTGCCCTGGAACGTGCCTTCAAAGCGGGGAAACCGGCGCTTCTCAATGTGATTACGGATCCGGAAACTGCCGGCTACTCCATGTCCTCCCAGTTGCGGGATCTTCCGCTCTCCCCTTTTTGATCATGACTGGACGCTATCATTCCTCGGAACCCATGGCCAGATCCAGGGGATCGACGGCAACTGGAATTCCCGATCCTCCCTGCAAAAGGACATTTTCCAGCCCGGCATCCAAAACCGTCTGCCTTGCCTCTTGCATGACGGTTGGGTCGAGGAAGGGCAGGTCTCGAAGCCGAAAAGCCGGCTGGTATTCGATCAGGGTGACCGGAAGCTTCCGGTTGATGACGGAAAGAGCCTTTGCCGCCTGGGAGAGTTCCTCACGGGAGTGGAACATGGGGTGGTAAGGCAGACTGACAGCCATGAAAATCCGATCCCTGTATTTGTCATCGATGTAGCGAACCGCCTCCCAGGAAGTTTCCAGATACATGCGGGCGGTCTGCTCCGACCCTATGCCGCACAGTCGGCAGCAGGTTTTCGGGTCAACGGCCTTAAGATCCGGAGAGATGTCGGTAATTCCGGCGATAACCAGTTCGTCGATGTACTCGGGAGTCAGAAGCGACCCGTTGGTGTCCAGCTGGATGCGAATGTCGGGAGCCGCCTGCCGGAGTTTTTGAACCGTCTGCAGCAGCCAGTCTCTGTTGAGTGTGGGCTCACCACCGGAAATTCCCACCCAATAGTCCCTTTCCGGATCCAGTGCCAGTCCGCATACGGTTTCTGCAGGGCTCAGAGCCTTTCCCGCGGAAGAAAAGGTGATGTTCCAGTTGTGACATAGGTCGCAGCGGAAATTGCAGCCGTGGGTGAAAACCGAAGGGTGGTAATGGGGCGCAGGCCGCATCAACGTTACGACCCGTCTGGGTTCGGCCGAACGGATCCTTTTGCGGCTGGTGACGATATCCATCCCTTTGCGCAGGGGGGTGATACATGCCGGGGTGAGGACTTTGTTGATCAGCACCGAGCAGTTCCAGCACCCTCCGGCGCCGCACTTCGATGCCTTTTGTCTATCCCCCGGTGCGTGAGGGGAAACCGCAAGTCCCAGTTCCTCCAGGGCATTTAAAACCGATACGGGTCCCTTTACCGAACAGGGTTTATTGTCTACGGTAAACGAGATCTCCGGGCCGGACCCGGATCGTTCTTCCAGTCGTCTGGCGTTTTGGGGACAGCCGGCCAGGCAGGCGCCGCAGCCGATGCACCCTTGGCTTGACCTGGAGCAGGTGATGTATTCCTCACAAAACCCGCAATGGAGGCAGGATTTTCCGCGAACCGCAATCTGGCGTTTCCCGTTCATTCCCAGATGAGTTTTACGCCGTCCGCATACTCGGCGAACTGGAATTCAAAGGACTTCCAGAAGTCTGCCTCCTGCTCCGCAGTGACCTCCTCGAGACGCTGAACGTCGAATTTTTTCATAAATTCGATTTTGGTGGGAAGGTTGACGATCAGGCTTGCGATGCAGGGAAGGGCGATGAAGTCATAGGGGTGCTCGCAATCGCTGCTGAGCCATACGACATCTCCCTTGTTGACCATGGCGCTGTCTTGCAGGGCTATGGAGATTTCCCCGGGGAAATCCTGGCGCCTGAACATCTCTTTTACGTACTGCACGATGAGGCTTCGTTCAATGGTGACCTCGGTGGGCCTGCAATTCAGATGATCTCCCAAAAATGTCAATGAAATTCCTCCGTAAAGTAAAAAACCGGGTTTGCTTCGCTCAGGATTCGAGTATTAAAGTGGGGGATGCCCACCTTCGCATCCCCCACTTTGGCGTTGAAATCAAGGATTACCCTTGAACCTGCAAAAAGACTATGCCTTGAAGTAGTCATCTTTCGGCGGATATCCGAATTCTTCCTCTTTCAAGGGTTCCCAGCTGTCCCAGACGGGCATGGGCGGCAGGCTGTTCAAGTCAGGGAACCACCCCTTCAGGGTGGAACGTCGGGAATGTTTCCCGCGGAG
>JAHJQP010000098.1 GCA_018819165.1 Pseudomonadota bacterium | reverse complement strand
TCGTCACCCCACGTTTCCGCAATTCGGTCAGCATCGAATGACTCAACTTTCTTGCATCCATAGTTGTTGTAGTTTTCATGAATGCAAGTATAACACTTTCCTCAAATCATGTCAAGACAATTATGAGACGGTTAATATATGCCGATCGAAAAACTTCCTGATCAAAACCAGTCAATCAATGTAATCAAAATTATCAGATGCCGGAACTGTGGCAACGAGAGGCAGATTACGGACCAATGGTTAAAAGAGGTCTCATCAAAATTATCAGAGAATAATTCGAACATTAACGAATCAGAGATTACAAAATATTTGTATCGACTCTATTGTTCAAAATGTAAAGGGAGAGATACAGAAATAACAAGCACTTCAAAGCAAAATGAACCAGATCCGGAGGCTATGAATTTTAACCAGGCTGCACTGGAAACAAAAAAGAACTTAGACGGAGAATCTTATCTGGCAGCTTTGGAAAGAAAAAAAGAAAGAGACAAACAAGCTGGAGGCATTCCAGAATATGAAGAAGGTGCCCCGAGGGCAGAATGGGGCACGCGTGAAGATTATAAAAAAATGCGGGGTGGCGATTTTGGAGATATGATGAGACGGCAGAATGAATAAACAATGAGTCTCACCATGCATCGTGCGCAAGCCATCCTGAAAGACGTCTTCGGCTTTGACACTTTCTGGCCCCTCCAGGAAAAGGTTATCGCCCATATCCTGGAGAAAAAGGACGCCCTGGTCGTGATGCCTACGGGAGGGGGCAAGTCCCTCTGCTATCAGATTCCCGGCATGATCTTTGACGGGCTGACGATCGTGGTTTCCCCGCTGATCTCCCTCATGAAGGATCAGGTGGACCAGTTGCGGGAATACGGCGTTCCGGCCCTTTTCCTCAACAGCACCCTGAGTATTGAAGAGTATCGGGCGAACGTATCGAAGCTCAGGGAAAATCGCGTGAAACTCCTCTACCTGGCCCCGGAGGCCTTGCTCGCTCCGAGAACCCTTGCCCTGCTATCCGCCCTGAACGTGGATTGCATCGCCATTGACGAAGCGCATTGCATCTCCGAGTGGGGTCACGATTTCCGCCCGGAATACCGGCAACTGGCGGAGGTCCGCGCCGCTTTTCCCAATGCGGCCTGCGTGGCGCTGACCGCCACGGCCACACCGCGTGTCCGGGAGGATATCCGGCAATCCCTGGGTATCGACGCTCAGGGCGAATACATCGGTTCTTTCAACCGACCGAATCTCTTTCTGGAAGTGGCCCCGAAGACCGAGCCCCTCGACCAGGTGCTGACCTTGCTCAAGCAGTATCCAAACGAATCGGGAATCATTTACTGCGCCACCCGCCGGCAGACGGACGATCTTCACTCCCTCCTTCACCGGAAGGGCTATTCCGTCCGACCCTACCATGCAGGTCTGTCGGAAAAAGAGCGCACGGAGAACCAGGAGCGCTTCAGTCGCGACGATATCCGGATCATCGTGGCGACGATCGCCTTCGGCATGGGGATCAACAAGCCCAATGTCCGGTTTGTCGTCCATTACGATCTGCCCGGGAGCATCGACAACTACTACCAGGAGATCGGACGGGCGGGACGGGATGGTCTGCCCGCCCATTGTCTCCTTCTGTTCGGCTATGGGGATATTCAAAAGGTTCAGTTCTTCATCGGACAAAAAACGGAACAGGAACAACGGACGGCCAATATCCTCCTGAGCCAGCTCATGGGATTTGCTGAAACGGACCTCTGCCGCCGCGTCCCCCTGTTGAATTATTTCGGCGAAACCGACGTTCCGGACCGTTGTGGAATGTGCGACAACTGCCGACCCGGGGAAGAGGAAAAAGATCTCGTCGATCTCACCATCCCGGCGCAGATGTTCCTCTCCTGTGTGAAACGGACCGGTGAATTCTTCGGCGCAGGCCATATCGTCGATGTCCTGCGGGGCTCAAATTCTCAGAAGGTCTTGAAATTCGGACACGAGGAACTCTCCACTTACGGAATCGGCACGGCCTACTCCGCAAAGCAATGGCGCCACTTGTCTCGCCAATTTATTCAGAAGGGCCTTTTGCTTTATGACTATGAGCACGGATCGCTGAAACTGACCCCGAAAGCATGGGAGGTCCTGCGGGGGGAAGAGACCTTCCTCGGAAGAATGGAAGAGGCCAAAAAAGACCATGGCGCGACTCTCCGGCAACGGGAGGGTGAAGCGGAAACCTTTGATTCAGGACTGTTTGAAACTCTCCGGAAAAAACGGAAGGAACTCGCCGATCAGTCGAACCTTCCCCCCTTTACGATCTTCCATGATCGGACATTGAGGGAAATGGCCCTCTATTACCCCCGGACCCGGGAAAGTTTATCGGCGATCTACGGGATCGGCACGAGAAAACTTGAAAAATACGCCGACGCCTTTTTGGATATCATCGGGGAGCATTGCCAGACCCACCAGATCCCGGAACGACAGAAACCGGCCCCAATGGCAGAGTTCGCGCCTACTCCCCCAGCCGACAGCGGCAAGCGCCGGCATCTTGTCATCGGCGAGAGCTTCAACCAGGGCCGCACCATCGAACAACTGGCGGGGGATTTCAACATCCGGTGCGACACGGTACTCAGCCATCTCTATCAGTGCCTGTGGGAAAACCATCCCCTCCGACAGAACGATTTTCTGATGAACTCCAGCTTGACGGAGGATCAGCGGCAATCGGTATTATCATCCTTCGCCCGTCTGGGGACGGAACGGCTACGCCCCGTCTTCGAGGATCTGAACGGGACGATCCCGTACGAGGAGCTGCACCTTCTCCGTCTGCACCATCTGTGTCGGGATCAGTGACGGCACCCTGGTCAAAAGAAGTCGGCAGACTTGACATTCTGCCAACGTTTCTGTACCGGGACTGCCAGGAGGACCTTGGCGACCGTAGGGTCGAACGGTTTACAGGCTCTGCTCCCCATCGAAAGCCCTGAATGGCCGCTCATAAAAAAAGGCATCCCGAGTAGTTCACGGGATGCCTTTTTCATGGGTCGATGGCGGTCGAAGGCCGACTCTGTGGTGGAATCCGCGTCTTGTTGGATCCCTATGCGGCACAGAGACGTCTCCGGTCATTCACAGAAGCGATGAAGGAACCTTTTTACATCAGGCCCCGCTTCAAGGCGTCCGAGCAAAACGAGGGTGCACCGGGAGCGGGGAAAGAGGCAGAATGCCGATAGAAAATCCCCCGGAAAAACGATTCACGCGGACATCCCTAATCATCTCTTGCCGCGCTTGCCGGCCAAGTGTTCAATCTTGCGCGCCCGACCGGACGGTCTCGACCGGAGGGAGAGGCCGTCCGGCGCCCTGGAGTCCGCGTCAGCGGTCTCGAGGGCGAGAGCGCGAAAGGGAGACGTGTCTCGTCCGGAGCGTAGCGGAGGGCGAGTCACGGCGACCGTCGAGGCGGGGTGTCACGCAGGTGTCGCCCCGACGAGAAAAAAGGACGCCCGTGGCCGCCTGTCTCCGACGAAGGAGGTGACAGGCGGCTGTCGGGCGCACCGCATACCAGGCCCGGACCCGGTGCGTCCGAGCAAAGCGAGGTCGCTCCGGGAGCGGGCAACGAGAAAAAATGCCGGAGGGCCAAGGTAGCCGCTGAGAAGCGGTTATCCGGCGCGCCCCTCCGCCTTTGATCTTGACCGGAAAGGTCTAGGAATGTATAAAGTGTTTTATCCTGTAAAATTACGTAACCATACATGGGATGACTAATGGAGAATCTGCATGAAAAAAATCATCGATAAATTAAGAGAGCGAGCCAAGCATTTGAAACGTGAAACCTATGCTTTATATTTGGCGTATCATGATCCAAGGGTCCCATGGTATGCAAAGGCAGTCTGCGCTTGCACAGTCGGTTATGCTTTAAGCCCTATTGATTTAATTCCTGATTTTATTCCCGTACTTGGTTATTTAGATGATCTCGTCATTGTTCCTGCCGGTCTTGCCTTGGCGATCAGGCTGATTCCGAACGAGGTAATGTGCGAGTGCCGGTCTAAGGCTGAAGAAAAAATGAGTCAGAAGGGTCCGAGGAATTATACTGCGGCTGCCATAATTGTTGTCATTTGGCTCGGTTTGATTTTTCTATCGGGTATTCTCATTTATAATGCTCTTCAAAAATAATCATATTTTTCACATCGCGCAAATTTCTTCCACCCCGAGCAACAGCTTTATTTCACTGATTTTACAAGAATATAGACTGCCATCTTGCAACATAAAAAACGACTCCTTTCATTTCATTCCCGGAAGCACTGAAGGATCGTCTTTGAATCATACTCCGCTTCAAGGCAACCGAGTGGAACGAGGTAGCGCCGGGAACGGGGAAAGAGGCAGAACGCCGGTAAATCAATCCCGCGGAAAGGCGATCCAGATGGACATCCCTGATCATCTCTTGCACGCTTGCCGGCCAGGTGTTCAATCTTGCGCGCCCGACCCTCCGGTCGCGACCGGAGGGAGGGACCGTCCGGCGCCCTGGAGTCCGCGCCAGCGGTCTCGAGGGCGAGGGCGCGAAAGGGAGACGTGTCTCGTCCGGAGCAGAGCGGAGGGCGAGTCACGGCGACCGTCGAGGCGGGGCGTCTCGCAGGTGTCGCCCCGACGAGAAAAAAGGACGCCCGCGGCCGCCTGTCTCCGACGAAGGAGGTGACAGGCGGCTGTCGGGCGCACCGCATACCAAGCCCGGACCCGGTTCGTCCGCGCGAAGCGAGGTCGCTCCGGGTACGGGCAATAAAAGAAAAGACCGGAGGGCCGCGGCAGTCACCGCGAAGCGCGTGTCTGCCGGGACCGGACAAAGGAAAAGTACCTTTGGCCGGAGGGTCGGGCCGGTCGCCGCGAAGCGGTCGTCCGGCGCGGCCCGGAGGCAGAGAGGGAGCCCCTTGGGGGCGGACGGGAGCGGGTGTTAATCGCCCGACGGGGCGGCGCGAAGCGCGGCCCCAAGGGCGATTGCAACCGCGAGGGAGGGCGGGGGAATACCGGGGTGGCGGCGGTGCACAAAGCCGGTGAGGAGCGACGCTTCGGCGCGACCCCGGCGACTGCAACGCCGCCTCCATCCTCATCCGCCCGTCACGGATCGACGACAATGGCCACAATCCCTGTGTCGCAAGCACGGGTTTGTGGCCATTGTCGTGATGGAACTGTGGTTGTGGCCGCTAAATAGTCGGCCATAAACTAAGCGCCCAACCTTGAGGCGGAGCGGAGACTCGGTCTTGATTTTTCGATTTGGCCACACGCGGCGATGTCCACGCCTGCGCGCGCTTCGCGTGTCTGGGTTGGCGGGGACAGCGACGCCGAACGCGATGGGGGTCTTGACCTTTCGATTTGGCGACAAGAAAAGCCGTCCCCGCCTGCGGCCGCTCCGGTCGCCTGAATTGGCGGGGACGGCGAGGCGTTCGGGATGGTTGGTTTGTTTTCGGATCAGTAGCGGAGCCCGCTAGGGCGGAGCGGATGTCAACGGGGGCGGGGCGGAGCTTTTGGCACTAAGCCTGCGGCTTTTTTTGCAGGCGGTGAGCCAAAAGCGAGCACGCGCCGCGCTGCCCGCACCTGCGCGTAATTCACGCGCCTGGGTTGGTGCGGACAGGAGCACCTTACAGACGCCCGCGAGAGCATGAACGAAGCGCCGCGCGGAGCGCAATCTTAAGCGGAGTGAATTCCAGAGCGGGTGCCCTACAGACGGGCGGAGCCTGGCCCTGGCCGCCTCGGGCAGGGAGGGGCGACGCATCCGATTTTGTTTCAGCAGCACGGCAAGGGGACAACATACCTGGTAAGGTGGAGGTGCCCCCTTAGCGCCCTCGGCGCGACAGGGGGATGCGCGCAATCGGCAAATAGGGAGCGGTAGCGACCGGGCAAGCGGAGCCGCCCGCAAGCGCCGTGTATCGGCGCTGAGGACGGCGGAGCGGGCCATCACGTAACAGCGTAGTGAGATGGAGCGCAAGCGACAGCGAACGGGCAAGTTGGCGCCTACAAAGCGGAGCGCCTCTCGAAGGGTGGCGCGGAGCGGGCCACGAAGCGCGGTGGAGGTGCCCCCTTAGCGCCCTCAGCGCGACAGGGGGATGCGCGCAATCGGCAAATAGGGAGCGGTAGCGACCGGGCAAGCGGAGCCGCCCGCAAGCGCCGTGTATCGGCGCTGAGGACGGCGGAGCGGGCCATCACGTACCAGCGTAGGGAGATGGAGCGCAAGCGACAGCGAACGGGCAAGTTGGCGCCTACAAAACGGAGCGCCTCCCGAAGGGTGGCGCGGAGCGGGCCACGAAGCGCGGAGCCGATTAGCGAGCGAGCAAAGCGAGCGAGCGTCCATACCCGGTGGGGGGGGTCCATCATCGCCGTTATGCAGGGATCCCAGACATCGGATGCACCCATGCGAGGGGAAGTATTGTTCTTTTTTCATCCCCTACCCCCCCGTACACACCTAAAACACAAAATAGGCCGGGGTATGGGTCCTATCCCCCGGGAACCGTATCTGCGATCCACATCTTGACAGAAAAAAGGATGCTTCCCGGAAGGCCCCCCGGTCGTCCAAAAGTTACATTTCTTACACAAATTCAATCCCCAAAAATTTCAAAAATAATTTTGGAAAATATGTCTCTTCATTCTGTGGCGGAACGGATAATTATTGACAAGTCAAGGGAACTGGTGCGATTGTACCGGCACTACCAAACAATCCTGTCTGTAACAGCATCATTAACCCGACGAGGTGACGTATGGTGGCAGTGATCAAAGACCCTGTGTCCTGTGAAGGGTGGGGGTTGTGCTGACTGCTTCCTGAAAGAGAGCATCCGTTGATTTTCATATGTCTACATCATTTCAATCAGAAATGAATGACGATCACCTCTATCTTGACCCTAAATTTTTTATCGGATAAATATATTCAGGTATAACGTTTTGACAATTTGAGGCGTGCGGGAGAGGATTGTCTGAATTCTATACAGGAGAATGGCTTTCGAAGGTATAAGTCTGCAACGGGGTAAGATGGACCGACATTGGTGTTTTTCACGAAATCTTCACGCGGCTGTCATCAAATCGCAACAAAAGGTCTCTATACTCCCCACAAAAATTCAAGGAGAAAAGAGATGAAACGGTATCTAAAGCAGTTGATTCTGGTAGCCCTGTTCTTGGCGGTTGGCTTAGGCACGGCCTTGGCGGGGAATATTGTGATCAAGGGATCGACAACGGTTCTGCCGATCGCCCAAGCGGCCCTGGAAGCCTACATGAAGGCAAATCCCGGGGTAAAGCTCTCTCTCTCCGGCGGGGGGTCCGGCGTGGGGATCAAGGCGCTGATCGATCAATCGACGGACATTGCGACCTCCTCCAGGGAGATCAAGGAGAGCGAAATCGAACTGGCAAAATCCAAAGGGGTCCGGCCAGCCCCCGTCATGGTAGCGATCGATGCGATCGTTCCGATCGTCCATCCGAAAAATCCGGTCAATAATCTGAGCATCGACCAGCTCAGCCAGATCTACCAAGGGAAAATCACCAACTGGAAGGAAGTCGGCGGGGATGATCTGCAGATCGTAGTGATTTCCCGGGACAGCAGCTCGGGCACCTTCGAAACATGGGGTGAACTTGTGCTGAACAAGGCAAAGGTGACACCGCGGGCGCAGATGCAGGCCTCCAACGGGGCGATCGTCCAGACGGTTTCGAAGAACAAGTACGCCGTAGGGTATATCGGTCTGGGGTATGTCGACAAGACCGTGAAGGCATTGACGGTAAACGACGTCCATGCCTCTGCAAAGACGGCGGTCTCGAAGGAATACCCGATTGCCAGACCGCTTTACATGTACACGAACGGAGAGCCGAAAGGCGAGACGGCCGGTTTCATCAAGTTCTTGCTTGGCGCCGATGGACAGAAGATCGTTGTCATGGAAGGCTTCGTCCCCCTCACAGCACAGGCGAAGAAAAAATAGGAAAAACTGAAATAGAACTTTTTGTATGAACTATGTGCGCCGTGGCGGGTTCGAAACCCGCAGTCCCCGCAAAACCTAAAAAGCGGACGATTATGGAAAGCAGAAAACGCGCCTTGACGAGCCGGGTCAGAGAAATCATTATCAAGAATCTGTTTGCTTTTTTGGCCTTTATTTCCGTGCTGCTGCTGGGACTGATCGTGCTGTTTCTCTTTCGGGAGGGGCTCCCAATCTTCAAGCAGATCTCCGTGTCCCAGTTTCTCTTCGGCTCCGCCTGGTACCCGACCTACAATCCCCCCGAATACGGGATCTGGCCGCTCATCGTCGGATCGGTCATCGTGACGGTCTTGTCCTGCCTGATTGCCGTGCCCTTCGGGCTTCTGGCTGCCGTTTACATCTCGGAGATCGCCCCGGCGCGGATCAAAGAGATCCTGAAGTCGATTATTGAGTTACTGGCCGGCCTCCCCTCCGTGGTCCTCGGTTTCTTCGGCATGGTCATCCTGGCGCCCTGGATGCAGGAGACCTTCGATCTGCCAACGGGACTCAACATCGTCAACGCCTCCGTCATGCTTGCTGTGATGGCGATTCCCACGATATCAAGCATCTCGGAAGACGCCCTTTACGCCGTACCACGGGAGTACAAGGAGGCCTCCTACGCCCTGGGGGCGACGAAATATGAGACGATCGCCAAGGTTGCGATCCCGGCGGCCCTCTCCGGCATTTCCACGGCGGTGATCCTGGGGATGGCCCGGGCGATCGGGGAGACGATGGTGGTTCTCATGGTTGCCGGGGGATCGGCGGCGATTCCCCGAGGCCTCTTCGATTCGGTCCGCCCCATGCCGGCGAGCATCGCCGCGGAGATGGGTGAGGCACCGTTTCAGAGCGGTCATTACCATGCCCTTTTCGCCACAGGGATCGTCCTTTTTTTCATCACCCTGGCTTTTAATCTTGTGGCCGATCATATCTCCAACCGGTTCAAGGAAGAGGGGTCAGGAACGCTGTGAACGGACAACCTACGCATTCGCTCATGAAATGGCGTTATATCAAACAGGGGGTTTTCTTCGGCGTGGTGCGCTTTGCGGCGCTCATCATCACCCTGGCCCTTCTGGGGATCATCGTTTTTCTTCTCGCCCATGGGTGGCGGGCCATCACCTGGGATTTCCTGACCCTGTCGCCGATGGATTCCATGACGAAGGGCGGGATCATGCCGGCCATCGTCGGCACCTTTTATCTGACAGTCGGGGCTATCATCGTTGCCCTGCCCCTGGGGGTGGTATCGGCCATCTATCTGACGGAGTACGCGAAACAGGGACTCTTTATCCGAATTATCCGCGTCGGTGTGAATTGTCTTGCCGGCGTACCCTCCGTCGTCTTCGGCCTGTTTGGCCTGGGGTTCTTCGTCGTATTTCTGAAATTCGGTTCCAGCATCCTTGCCGGCGCCCTGACGCTCGGCTTCCTGATCCTTCCGACGATCATCGGAGCTGCGGAAGAGGCCCTTAAGGCTGTTCCTCAGACATTTCGCGAGGCCTCCCTGGCCCTGGGTGTCTCCAAATGGCGTACCATTTCGCGGATCGTTCTCCCCTCGGCGCTGCCCGGCATCCTGACCGGTGCGATTCTGGGGGTCGGCCGCGCCGCCGGTGAGACGGCGCCCATCATGTTCACGGCTGCCGCCTTTTTCACATCAGTCCTACCCAGATCAGTTTTTGACGAGGTCATGGCCCTTCCCTATCATATCTATGTCTTGGCGACTGCCGGGACGCACATCGAACAGACGAGACCTCTGCAGTACGGAACAGCACTGGTCCTGATCGCCCTGGTGCTTGGGGTCGATCTGGTCGCCATAGTCCTACGCAGCATGGTCAGACGGAAAAAAAGGTGGTAAAAGTGTCAAACGTTGAGGAAAACATGATCATCCAGACCAAAAACGTCGATTTCTTCTACGGCGCCTTCCGGGCGTTGACGGACGTGACCCTCGATTTTAAAAAAAATCGCGTCACTGCCCTGATCGGACCGTCCGGCTGCGGAAAGTCGACACTGCTCAGGCTTCTCAACCGGATGAACGACCTGATCGACGGGACCCGCGTGGAGGGGGAGATCCTCTTTGAAGGCCAGAACATCTATGCCCCCAACGCAGACCCCGTGGAGATCCGCCAGCGGATCGGAATGGTGTTTCAGAAACCGAACCCCTTTCCGAAATCGATCTTCAATAACATCACCTACGCGCCGAAATTGGCAGGGATCCGGGATAGGGGAGAGATCGAGGCTCTGGTGGAGGAGAGCCTGAAGCGGGCGGTTCTGTGGGATGAAGTGAAGGATATCCTCACCAAGTCGGCCATGACCCTCTCCGGCGGCCAGCAACAGCGCCTCTGCATCGCCCGGGCACTTGCCATGAAACCTGACGTCATCCTGATGGACGAACCGACGTCGGCACTGGACCCAATCTCCACCGCTAAGATCGAGGAGCTGATCGACACGTTAAAAAAGCATTATACCATCATCATCGTGACCCACAATATGCAGCAGGCGGCCCGCATCTCGGAATACACGGGTTTCTTCTACATGGGAAAGCTTATCGAATTCAACGTCACAGAGAAGATCTTCACCAATCCGGACGCGAAACAGACGGAGGACTACATTACCGGACGCTTCGGATGATACCGCGGCGCCGGGGACAGATTTGAAATCTGTCCCCTTATTGGAGAAAATTCTATGGAAGACAAACGACACACCAGCCGGGAATACGAAAGGGAACTCCAGGAGATCCGGGATGGCCTTCTTTACCTTGGCACCCTGACGGAAAGGGCGCTCGAACGGGGGGCGCAGGCGCTTCTGGAGAGGAACTCCGTTCTGGCGAGACAGATCGTCCGTCAAGACGAACAGATCGACCGTCTGGACGTCGATCTGGAAGAGAAGTGTATCCGTCTCCTGGCCCTTCGACAGCCCGCTGCCCGAGATCTGCGCTTTATCACGACGGCCATCAAGATCACCGGCCATCTGGAGCGTATCGGGGATATGGCGGCGAATATCGCAGAGAAAGTACTGATCCTTAATGACCTTCCACAGATCAAGCCATACGTCGATCTCCCCCGGATGGTGGAGATCAGCCGGGGGATGATCCGGATGAGTCTGGATGCGATGGTGCGTGAAGACATCGATCTGGCTAAGAAGGTCGGGCAGGAGGACGCCGTCATCGACCAGCTCAACGACCAGATTTTCCGGGAGCTGCTCACATTCATGATGGAGGATCCCCGAAAAATTCAAATTTGTCTCTACATCATGCAGATCTCCAAGAGCCTGGAGCGGATCGCGGATCATGCCGAAGGTATCGCAGACATGGTCGTTTACATGGTTACGGGGAAGAGCGTCCGGCACAAGCCGGCCTCCGCGGAGAACGGATGAAGATTCGTCTTTTCCACAAATTTATCGTCGCCTTTCTCCTGATCGGCGTTGCAGCTGTTACGGTCGCCGGTCTTCTGATCCAAAGAGAACTCAAGACGGATCTCACGATCCGGATCGAGGAGGAGATGGCGGCCGGTGCGCGGATCATCGCCCTGATGCCGGCGAGAGAGATCGCCAGGCAGGCCGGAGAACTGGCGGAACGCACGCGCGCCCGCCTGACCTTGATCGACGCTGCGGGTCGGGTCACAGCAGATTCGGCACTTGGCGACGGAGAGACGGACGATCACCTCAACCGCTCGGAGATTCAGGAAGCCCGTCTGAGGGGTGTGGGAAAGGCCATCCGCTATAGCCATACCTTGAAGAAGGAGATGCTCTATGTGGCAATCCCCCTCCGGGAGGGATCGCGTACGACTGGGTATGTCCGCCTCTCCCGTCCTCTCGCGGAAATCACGCTGACCATCGACAGGATGGGAGGGGCCTTTTTCGGTATCCTTCTTGCGACCGTTATCGCTTTTCTGTTGATTGCCCTGCTTTTTTCCCTCAAGATGCTCTCCCCCATCAGCAGGCTGGCGGCGTTCACCGGGAATGTTCGCACGGGGGTCGTTTCCGGTGCACTGAGGATCGAATCACGGGATGAAATCGGACAGCTGTCCAAGAACATAAACGAAATGGTGACGGTCCTTCAGGAAAAGATCCGATTGGCCGAAGGGGAGAAACAAAAACTGGAGTCGCTTTTTTCCGGCATGAGCGAAGGGGTCATGGTCCTGGATACAGAAACTCGGATCGAGTCGGTCAATCGGGGAATGGAGGAGATGACCGGCCGTCCGCGCGGGGAGGTCATCGGCAAGACTCTTCTGGAGGCGTTTAGAAATCTTGAACTCCACGACGCCTTGGAGCGGTTCCGGGAGAGGAAAGAGAACGTCTACGAGGAGATCGGTCTGGGTGACGACTGTTCGGTCGTGATGGATGTGACGATATCCGCCGTTCGGGAAGAGAGCGGCGGATATCGCAAAATCATGCTGGTCTTCCACGACGTGACGCGCCTAAAGAAGCTCGAAAGGATCCGCACTGATTTCGTGGCCAACGTCACCCACGAAATCCGAACGCCTCTGACGGCAATCATCGGATTTGCGGAAACTCTGCAGCAGAGTACCTTCGAAAACCCGGAGACGGCCCGGAAGTTCCTGCGCACGATCCGGGAGAACGCCGAACGCCTGAACCGCCTTGTGGACGATCTCCTGACCTTGTCCAGTCTCGAACTGGGCGAAGCGAAACTCCACCCGGAAGGATTGCGGATCGAAGAGGCGCTCGATCAAGTCCTGGCCGTTATCGAGGCGAGAGCCGAGGAAAAAGGGTTAACGATCCGGAAAGAGATTGCCGGGGAACTTCCGCTCATCCGTGCCGATCGGGACCGGCTGGCGCAGATTCTGATCAATATCCTCGATAATGCGATCAAATTTACCCCGGCCGGGGGAACGATCGCCATCGCGGCTTTGCTGGGCGATGAAGACTGCCTTACCGTTCGGATCGTTGATACGGGCGTCGGTATCCCGAAGGGCGAGATCCCCCGGCTGGGCGAGCGCTTCTACCGGCCGGACAGGACGCGCTCCCGCGAACAGGGCGGCACGGGGTTGGGGTTGTCCATCGTCAAACACCTGATGACGGCCCACGGTGGACGGGTGATCATCGACAGTACCCTGGGTCACGGCACGACGGTTTCTCTCCATTTTCCCATTTTCCGGGATTCGGGATGACGGATTTGTGGTACACTGAGCCCTCAAAGGGGAAAAGAAACCAACCATGACGCGAAAGAAGATCCTCATTGCCGACGACGAAAAAGATATCGTCGAGCTGATCGCCTACAACCTCGAGCAGGAAGGGTTTACCGTCAGCAAGGCCCTTGACGGTCGGAGGGCCTGGGAGTTGGTCAATGCGGAAAAGCCAGACCTCGTCATCCTCGATCTCATGATGCCGGCGATGCCAGGCATGGAGGTGTGCCGGATGATCAGGCGCCAGGATTCGACGGCCACCCTGCCCATTATCATGCTGACCGCCAAGTCGGATCCCGTGGACAAGATCCTGGGGCTGGAGGTTGGCGCAGACGACTACCTCACCAAGCCGTTTCATGTCCGGGAGTTAATCGCTCGCGTTCGAGCCGTCCTGCGGCGGTCGGAAAGGAAACCGGACGACGATCTACCGGAATCATTCGATTTCAACGGACTCCAGGTCAATTTCAAATCCTATCAGGTTACAGTTAATGGCCTGCCGGTCGAGTTGAGTCCCCGCGAATTCAAACTGCTCCAGTTTTTTATTGGCCATCCCGGCCGGGTTTATAGCCGGGAGCAATTGCTGGACCGCGTTTGGGGAGACGATGCTTTCGTGGAGTCCCGTACGGTGGATGTTCACATCAGCCGCCTACGGGGGGCGATCGAACCGAACCAGTCAAATCCCAAGTACATCCTGACTGTGCGTGGCATCGGTTACAAGTTTGCCGATACCGTTGCGTGAAAATATGTCTTGCTTTCTTTCGATCGGTAATCCTTAGTTTTGATCAACGACGACTGCCGAGTAGTTGTAGATACCGTTCTTGTCAAGCGGAAATTGGTTGAAAGTTGGGATCATACTTTTTCCCGGATTTCAGGACTCCAAAGATAACGTGAACCAGTTTCCGCATAATCGCACAGACAATCACTTTCCCATTTTTGCCTTT
>JAHJQP010000097.1 GCA_018819165.1 Pseudomonadota bacterium | reverse complement strand
TAAGAGGTTGTTGAAAAAGGGCTGTTCAAAAACGTCCAGATGCAAGGCCTCCGAAATCCTGAGGAGTGAGACGTACTTGTGTGTACGTCGCAGCGACGAAGGATGAGGGAACGCAGCAGATGGGCGTTTTTCAACAGCCTGCTAATCGCGGGAAACAACCGTATCCTTGAGCCAGGAGTGATCATCCCTTTCAGGGTAGTCGAGATTGTAGTGGAGACCCCGGCTCTCCTTCCGCATGCGGGCGCAGATCACGATGAGCTTGGCGGCCACGGCGATGTTCCGTAATTCCAGCAGGTCCCGGGTGATGATGAAATTCCGGTAATACTCGTCTATTTCCCGACTGATGAGGTTGATCCGGCGCTGCGCTCTCTCCAGCCGCTTGTCGGAACGCACGATGCCCACGTAGTTCCACATGCACCGGCGGATCTCGTCCCAGTTGTGGGCGACGACGACCGATTCGTCGCTTTCCGTGGCGCCTTTAGGATCCCATGGAGGGATAGGGACCGGATCCTCATGGGTGCTATGAAAAAGACCGGCAATCCGGGTGAAAGCCCGATGTGCAAAAACCACGGCTTCGAGAAGCGAGTTACTCGCGAGGCGGTTGGCGCCGTGCAGACCGGTGCAGGAGACCTCCCCGCAGGCGAAGAGTCGATCGATGCTCGTCTCGCCTGAGGAATTTACCATTACCCCGCCGCAGAGGTAATGCTCCGCAGGGACGACCGGAATGGGCTCCCGAGTCATATCGATTCCGAATTCGATACACTTCTCGTAGATATTCGGAAAACGTGAAACCAGAAAGTCACTCTGCCTGTGGGTGATGTCCAGCAGCACGAAATCATCACCGGACTTCTTCAGCTCGTTATCGATGGCCTTGGCGACGATATCGCGCGGCGCAAGACTCTTCATCGGATGGTATTTCTCCATGAATGTCGCGCCGCTTTTCAGCTTCAGAATGCCTCCTTCGCCGCGCACCGCTTCGCTGATCAGAAATGATTTAGCGTCGGGATGGAAAAGACAGGTCGGGTGAAACTGGATAAACTCCATGTTGGCGATCTTCGCACCGGCCCGGAAGGCCATGGCGATCCCATCGGCGGTGGCGATATCGGGATTTGTGGTGATCAGATAGACCTTGCCCGCGCCCCCGGTCGCTAACATGATGAACTTTGCCCGGAAGGTATGGACCTCGTTGCGGTCGATATCCAGGACGTAGGCGCCGAGACAGAGGTCGGCCCGCTCCATTTTCTGACCGAGGGCTGAAGATTTCTTGATCAGATCGATGGCGATGTGGTTTTCGAAGATCCGGATGTTTTTCTGCTGAGCAACCTTTTCGTGAAGCGCCCGTTCGATCTCACGGCCGGTCAGATCCTTGGCATGGAGAACCCGTCTCATCGAATGGCCTCCCTCCCGGCCGAGATCGAACTGGCCGGGATCGGATGCGGAGCGGGTGAATTCAACACCCCATTGGACCAGCTCCCGGATCCGCTCCGGACCTTCCGTAATCACGAAACGGACGGCTTCTTCGTTACAGAGTCCGGCCCCGCAGGTCAGCGTATCGTTGATGTGGTATTCAAAACGGTCTGCCTGATCCTGAACTGAGGCAATTCCTCCCTGAGCCATATTGGTATTCGAGTCCGTCTTGTTCTTCTTGGTGACCATGGCGACGGTTCCCATCTCGGCCGCCTTGATGGCGAAGCTGAGTCCCGCGATGCCGGTGCCGAGAATGAGAAAATCAGTGTTGATTTCCATAACTGTCTCTTTTCTGAAAAGTTTATTTACAAAAAACTGACAGTTCTATATATACTTCTACGGCTTTTGTAAAAAGAAATTTAGCCGGTGTGAGCGATGGTCGTTTTGGGCATAGAATCTTCGTGTGACGAAACCGCTGCCGCCGTCGTTCGCGACGGGCGGGTGATGCTGTCCAACGTCATCGCTTCCCAGGTTGATGTTCATGCACAATACGGCGGTGTCGTCCCGGAGGTTGCTTCCCGCAAACATATCGAGGCCATCGCCCCGGTTATAGTACAGGCACTGGGGGATGCCCAACTCACCCTGGCCGAGATCGAGGGTATCGCCGTGACGAGGGGCCCGGGATTGATCGGGTCGCTCCTCGTCGGGCTGTCTGCAGCCAAGGCCATTGCCTTTGCCCGACGCATTCCCCTGGTCGGGGTAAATCACCTGGAAGGCCATGTGGCGGCCGTATTTCTAACCGACACCCAGCCGCCCTTTCCGTTTGTCGCCCTCGTGGTTTCCGGCGGGCATACCACGATCTATCTGGTGGAGGGGTTTCAGCGCTTCGTTGTACTGGGCCAGACAAGGGATGATGCGGCTGGAGAGGCCTTCGACAAGGCGGCCAAGCTGCTGGAACTCGGTTACCCCGGAGGGGTGGTGATCGATCGGCTGGCAAAACAGGGGAATCACGATGCCTTCCCGTTTCCTCGGGGTATGAGGGACAGTGTCGATTTCAGCTTCAGCGGCCTGAAGACCTCCCTGCTGATGCGCCTGAGGAAAAAAGGTTCGCCCTTTACCGCCGAAGAATTGCCGGATGTGGTCGCTTCGTATCAGGAGGCGATCGTCGATGTACTGGTGGAGAAGACCCTCCGCGCAGCGGCGAGAAATTCCATATTCCGGGTCGTAATCTGTGGCGGAGTTGCCGCGAACAGTCGCTTGCGGGAAAGGTTCCGCAATGATGCGTCCCGTTCAGGAATAGACATCTTCATCCCGCCACCCTCTCTCTGCACCGACAACGCAGCGATGATCGCCGTGATGGGCGGGCATCTTCTGCAGGGGGGTCAGAGGGACGGTTTCGATCTGAACGCCGTCTCCCGGTGGCCTCTGGTTTGTTAGCCCATGATCCTGAAGAAGAGAATCCGGGCGTTTTACGAGAAATTCATCAGCCTGAAGGGCGAACCGGCGACGATTGCGGCGGGACTCGCGATCGGTGTTTTCGTCGGCGTGACCCCGACCATCCCCTTCCATACTGCGATCATCATCCTGCTGGGGCTCCTCTTTCGGAAGAACATCACCGCCGCCTACCTCGGATCGTGGCTCATCTCCAATCCGGTGACGATCCCCCTGCTTTACCTCTCCCAGTATGAACTGGGCCGTATTCTCCTGGGAATGCCGCCCTGCCGCTTTGAGATCACGGATTACTCCCTCGGCGGCGTCGCCGCTTTGGGATGGCAGATCCTCCTTCCCCTCCAAACGGGCGGCATCATCATGGCCCCGTTTTTCGCCGTTCCCGCCTACTATATCGCGTACAGGATGATCGCTGCCGTGCGGGCAAAGGGGCAGCCATGAACTCCGTAAGAAAGATGTTGGAGCAATATGAAATTCTTCCCCGGAAGAGACTGGGACAGTCTTTTCTTGCGGATATGAACATCACCCGAAAGATCGTCGCGCTGGCCGAACCCGCAGGAGATGAGACAATCGTAGAGATCGGCGCCGGACTGGGTTTCATGACGGAAGAACTGGCCCTGAGGGCCGGAAAGGTGATCGCGCTCGAAGTCGATCCCCGCCTGATCGCCGTCTTGCGGGATCGCTTCACCGGAAGCGCCCGCGTGGAGATCGTCGTTGGAGATGTGCTGAAGTACGATTTTTCGACTTCCTGTCCGGCCGGGAAGATCAAGATCGTCGGGAATATCCCCTACCCTATCTCCACACCGATCCTCTTTCGGCTTCTCGAATTCAGAAGGTCGATCTCTTCGATGGTCCTCATGTTCCAGAAGGAACTGGCGGATCGGATTACGGCGCCTCCCGGGACAAAGGAGTACGGCATCCCGTCGGTCATTATCGCCAGGCATGCCTCGGTTACCCGCGAGCTGGCTGTTCCGTCGACCTGCTTCTATCCCGAACCCAGCGTGGCCTCGGCGGTCCTTAAAGTTGTAATGCGCGATGAACCTGAAACGCCGGAAGAGGAGAGTCTCTTCGTTTTGACCGTCCGGGCGGCCTTCGCCCGGAGAAGAAAAACCCTCTGGAACAACCTCCGCGCGGCCGGTTTTGATGAGGAGATGCTTGCCCGGGTGCTCCAGAAGATCGGGATCGAAGGCAAAAGAAGGGCGGAGACCCTGTCGGTCGGTGAATTCAGCCGGCTGAGCGCCGCATTGGCAGAGGCCGGCAGCGCAGAAAACATTTTTGAAGGGAAATCCCTGTGCCGAGAAATTCCTTGACAGAGGAGAAAGCGTCTGATAAGGGCAAGTCACGCTTGGATCCGGGTACGGACTGAGACGGAAGGAGATCGGATTGAATAATGTCGCAAGGCCTCTCGTCTCTGGCGCAGGGGCTTTTTTTTGTGCAGGAGATGGCGCCGGGATGAAGATCATCCGATCCGTCAGAGAGATGCAGATTTTTGCCGAATCAGAGAGGGGCCGGGGGCGGAGAATCGCCTTTGTCCCGACGATGGGATATTTCCACGAGGGGCATCTGCATCTGATGAGGGAAGGACGGAGGCGCGGCGACTGCCTCGCCGTCAGCATCTATGTCAATCCCGCCCAGTTCGCTCCTACGGAGGACTTCGAAGCCTATCCGCGGGATTTCGAAAGGGACAT
The DNA here is from genome assembly GCA_018819165.1 of Pseudomonadota bacterium. Classification (GTDB taxonomy): domain Bacteria; phylum Desulfobacterota; class Syntrophia; order Syntrophales; family UBA5619; genus JAKAFS01. The sequence goes on along the minus strand of JAHJQP010000097.1, from coordinate 79 downwards.
GAGGCTTGCGGAAGAGATCGGGGTGGAGGTGATCTTCTCTCCCGACAATCGGGAGATGTACCCGGAAGATTATCAGACC
>JAHJQP010000096.1 GCA_018819165.1 Pseudomonadota bacterium | reverse complement strand
TAAGCCCGGAATGACATTTTCGCAGAATGACAGCCAAGAGGAAGCACAAGGGGGGACGGTCATATGGGCGGTAAGGAAACGAAAAATGAGGGGAAATATCTCTATGCCGTCATCCCGGCGGCAGGGGACCGGGAGTACGGCGATATCGGCATCGACGGGGAGTCGGTTTATCTCATTACGGAGAACCAGGTCGGCGCCGTCGTCAGTAACTTCAACAATGGGAAGATTCGCCCCGAACGCCGCCATCTCGCGGCGCACCAGGCCGTTCTGAAACGCCTCATGGAAGAAGAAACGCCTCTGCCCATCACTTTCGGCGTTATCGCGGAAGGGGCAACAGCGATCAAACGAATCCTGTCGCTCAACCGAAAATCCTTTGCCGAACAGCTTCGCCGTGTTCATGGCAAGGTGGAGATGGGATTGCGGGTCGCATGGGATGTGCCGAATATATTTGAGTATTTTGTTAACACCCATGCAGAGATCCGGGTGGCGAGGGACCAGTTCTTAGGGAAAAGTCGTGTCCCCACCCAGGAAGACAAGATTGAAGTCGGACGTCTCTTTGACCGGGTCCTTCAGGAAGACCGGGAGGAACACACGGACAGGGTGGAGGCGATCCTCTCTCCCGCCTGTTTTGAAATCAAGCGGAACGTTCCCCGGACCGGGCGGGACGTCATGAATCTGGCCTGTCTGGTCGGACGGGAGGCGGTGGATAAGGACTTTGAGGCGGCCATATTCGAGGCGGCGCGCGGATTCGACAACAATTTTTCCTTCGATTTCAACGGCCCCTGGGCGCCTCACAATTTTGTGGACGTGGAACTCCGCTCCTGAAGCTCTTACCCGACGGAGTCTCGCATTCACCATCGACCCTGCGGAGGGTAGAAATGTTCCTGGTTGATGACATCCTCCTGGCGCCCGTGCGCGGCCTCTTCTGGATCTTCAAGGAGATCCGTGACGCCGCCGAGGAAGAACAGGCGAACGAGGCGGAGGCCATCACGACCAAGCTCAGCGAACTCTACATGATGCTGGAGACGGGACAGATGACGGAAGCGGAATTTGACGCCAAGGAAAAGGCCCTCCTCGACCGTCTCGACGCCATCAAGGAGAGGGCCGCAGACGGGGAGAATGAGGAAGACGAGGAAGAGGTCGTTGCCCTGAAAAGGCGTCCAAAAAGACGGGTGAAGTCATGAAGTAATGAAATGGCGAATCGTTTAAGATTTTTCAATGATACTCTCCAAGAGGCATGGATCGATGCACGGCGCGTCAGGGGAACCGGGTTTCTTGACCGATGGAAACATGCGGCTCTTGCTGTTCGGTGGCAAGGGCGGTGTGGGAAAGACAACCGCCGCGGCGGCGACGGCGCTGGAGCTCGCCCTCCGTCATCCCGAGAGATCCCTGCTTCTAATTTCCACCGATCCCGCCCATTCCCTTCAAGACAGTTTCTCCGGGGCCCAGCCGCCCCCCAATCTGAAGGTCATGGAATTGGACGCACAGGCCTATCTCCACGCATTCCAGGAGAAAAACCGGCAGCGCCTCATGGAAATCGCCTCCCGGGGGACCTTCCTGGACGAGGAGGACATCAACCGTTTTCTGGAGCTTTCCCTGCCGGGGATGGACGAACTCATGGCCTTCCTGGAGATCAGCCGCTGGGTCAAGGAAGGGGCCTATGACGGGATCATCATGGATACGGCGCCGACGGGGCATACCCTGCGCCTCATGGAAATGCCCGACCTGATCCGGAAGTGGCTGGAGGCCCTCGACGCCCTCCTGGCCAAGCACCGTTACATGAAGAAGCTCTTCCGGGGGTCCTATCAGCGAGACGACCTCGATCACTTCATCGAAGGACTCGCCGCTTCCGTCAAGCAGATGGAAAAACTCCTCAAGGATCATCAGCAGTGCCGGTTTGTCCCGGTCATGTTGGCCGAGGCCTTGAGCATCGAGGAGACGCTGGATCTGATCCGGGAATTGCAGCGCCTCCGCATCGGCGTCGTGGATGTGGTTATCAACCGCCTGTACCCGGAAAGTCCGTGTCTCACCTGCCGTCATATCCGCGCCCGCCAGTTGCAGGAGCTGGCCCGCATCTTCAAGGAGCCGGTTTTTTCCCATCTCCGGCTCTGGGGGGTTCCCATGTATCCCGAGGAAATCAGAGGCATGGAATCGCTTCGGTTCTTCTGGAAAGGTTTGGGGACAGATTTGAAATCTGTCCCCATCTTATCAGAAGAAGCCCCGTTATCCCTGCCTCCGGTGACGCCCCGTGTGGATAACCCCATCCCCCTGCCACCGCCGGAAACGGCAATGCTCGTTTTTGCAGGAAAAGGCGGGGTCGGCAAAACCACCCTGGCCTGCGCCACGGCCCTGCGTCTGGCCCGTGCCTATACAGGGAAACGGATTCTGCTTTTTTCGGCCGATCCCGCCCATTCCCTTGCCGATTGTCTGAACATGCCCCTCGGTCCCGAGCCGGTGCAGGCGGCGCCGGGGCTATGGGCCATGGAAATGGACGCCACCGCCGATTTTGTTGCCCTGAAAAATCAGTACCGGAAGGAGCTTGCGCAATTTCTCTCCCAGTTGATGCCGAACCTCGATCTGACGTTTGATCGTGAAGTCATGGAACGGATCATGGATCTGTCTCCCCCGGGGATCGATGAACTGATGGCCCTGGCGGCGGTGATGGATTTCCTGACCCCGGAGGGCTACGACCTCCTGGTCCTCGACGCGGCGCCGACGGGGCATCTGATCAGGCTGTTGGAATTGCCGGAGATCATCGAGGGATGGTTGAAGGCGTTCTTCAGCCTCTTCCTGAAGTACCGGAAAATCTTCCGATTGCCGGGGATCTCAGAGCGCCTGGTCAGGCTATCCAAGGATCTGAAGCGTTTGCGGGCGATCCTGCGCGACCCGTCCCGGGCGGCCCTCTACGGTGTTAGCATCCTCACGGAGATGTCCTTTGCGGAAACGACGGATCTTGTCGCCGCCTGCGGGCGTCTGGAAATTCCGGTTCCCTGCCTGTTTTTAAACATGGCGACGCCGGACGGCCCCGATCCCCTCTGCCGTTCCCTGTTCCAAAGGGAATCCGCTGTCCGGGAACGATTTGCCCTGGCTTTTCCCGGCATCCGCAAGACGGTTGTGTATTGGCAGAGCGATCCCCGGGGGATCGAAAATCTCGACGCCCTGGGACGGATTCTTTATCAATCCGCCAACAAGGGAGAGCAAAAGAAAAAAAACCAGGAGGCTGTCATGGGACGAACGTCAGGTTTATGGGGACAGATTTCAAATCTGTCCCCATAAACCAAGCCCGGAATGACAAAAAAGAAGGTGCAACATGTCTGATTATGACCTGGATGAAAAGGAACATGTCAGCCTTTGCGAGGCCCTGGACCGGATCCTCAACAAAGGCGCCGTGATTGTCGGCGACGTCATGATCTCCGTCGCCGACATCGATCTCGTTTACCTGGGCCTGCAGGTCATCCTGACCTCCGTGGAAACGGCCCGGCGCGAGGAGGGTCTGGCGCTATGAACATGAACACAGGTTCCGGGGAGAGATTTGAAATCTCTGATGGGGACAGATTTGAAATCTGTCCCCAAAGAGTGGAGTCGCCGGCCATAAGCGATTTTGCAAAAACCATGGCGCCGCGGGGCAATCGGGCCTCGTCCCGCCGTATGAACCTCGATGAGAATAAGAAAAAAAAACGGTCTGGCCCAGCTTGTTCTGACCGTGGTCAAGCTCCTCCACGAACTCCTGGAGAAACAGGCGATCCGCAGGATTGACGGGGGAGGCCTTACGGATGAAGAGATTGAGCGTCTCGGTTTCACCCTGATGCGTCAGTCTGAGGAGATCGCGAGGATCGCCCGCGAATTCGGTCTCGAAAGCGATGATTTGAATCTGGATTTGGGACCTTTGGGGAAACTTTTATAGCAGGAGGCACGAAAATGGCAATCCAACGTGGCGCTCGACATTCTCTGGAAAGTACGAATCTTGCGGATCTTCTCGAAAGGATCCTGGACAAAGGGATTGTGATCGCCGGCGATATCCGGATCAACCTGGTCGACGTCGAGTTGTTGACGATCCAGATCCGCCTTGTCATCTGCTCCGTCGATAAGGCCAAGGAGATGGGCATGGACTGGTGGGCGAACAACCCTGCCTTCTGTTCACGGGCCAAGAGCCAGCAGGCTCTGCCGGAGGTGATGGACAGGCTCGAAGAACGCCTTGCCCGGATCGAGACATCCCTGGCCGCCGGAGTGTAGTCCGCGTGACCCCACGCGGCGCGGAATGACGCCGGGTCAGGTAACCCGGCCTACAACAATTCCGGTTTTGCGCTCAGATTGACGGCAGCGAAGAGCTTGAAGGAGGGGCAAGATGAACACCAAGGATAACAGACAAGATGATTTTGCCGATCCTTCGACAGGCTCAGGGCAGGTCCATACGGCGGATTCGACAGGCTCACCGCAAGCTGGCGGAGGGCAGGCTCTGCGCAGACGGGCGGAGGAGATGGCCCGGGCAAAAGCCGCCCAGGTGCCGGAAGACTTGGAGACGCTGTCGCCCGAGGCAACGCGGCAGTTGCTCCATGAACTGCGGGTGCATCAGATCGAGCTGGAGATGCAGAACAAGGAACTGTGCAGGACGCAGGGGGAACTGGAAGCATCGCGGGCGCGCTATTTCGACCTGTACGACCTGGCGCCGGTGGGCTATGTCACCCTCAGCGAAAAGGGGCTGATCCTGGAGGCCAATCTCACGGCGGCCGGTTTGCTGGGCGTAGCGAGAGGCGCTCTGGTCAAGCAGCCGTTGACGCGCTTTATCCTACCCGAAGACCAGGGCATCTACTACCGGCATCGCGAGCAACTTTTTGAAACGGGCGCGCCGCAGGTGTGCGAAATGCGGCTGGCAAAAAAAACGGCGCTCAATTCTGGGCGCGGCTGGAGGCGACTACGGCGCAGGACGGCGAGAGTGGCGCACCGGTGTGCCGTGCCGTGATGATCGACATCACTGAGCGCAAGCGGGTGGAGAAGGAGCTGCGGGAAAGCCATGAGGAAAAATACCGGAGGCTTTTCGAACTGGAGTCCGACGCGCTGTTTCTGATCGACAATGAACGAGGGACCATATGCGAGGTGAACAGGGCAGCCGAGCACCTTTACGGTTACAGCCGCGAGGAGCTGCTCAGGATGAAAAACACGGATGTTTCAGCGGAAGCTGAGAAGACCGAGCGGGCCACGCAAGACGGATTGAACCTGGTACCGTTGCGCTGGCATCGGAAAAAGGATGGAACCAGATTTCCCGTAGAAATCAGGGCAACACACTTCAACTGGAAGGGGCGCCCGAACCATCTCGCCGCGATTCGTGACATCACGGAGCGCATGCAGGCGGAGGAGGCGCTGAAAGAAGCAGCAGAGAAATACCGTTCCTTAGCGGCTTCTGTCGATTCCATGTATTTGGTGGACAGGGACTGCACATATTTGTTGATGAATGAAGGGTACAGACTGAGATTCGGCCTACCTTTGGAGGAAATCGTCGGCAGGAGATACGGCGAATTCCACTCCGAGAAGAACGCAAGAGAGTTTGCGGAATATGTCAGAGAAGTATGCGAAACCGGCAAACCGAGCATAAAAGAACACAAGAGCGAAAGGGATGGGAGGTACTTTCTCCGTACAT
>JAHJQP010000016.1 GCA_018819165.1 Pseudomonadota bacterium | reverse complement strand
AGCATGTCGCAGGCGATCCGCGCCGTCCTGCGCGACGCCCCGGGCGCTCCCAGTTTTTCCCGGATTTCCGCAAGCGCGGCCTTCATTTCCAGCGCCTTCCCCCGCCGGACGACGAGCTCCCTTACCTCGGAAGCAATCCGCTCCGGGGTGGCCTCGTCCTGGATCAGCTCGGGGACGACTCTTCTTCCCGCGATGATGTTCGGCAGGCAGATATGGTCCACGCGGATGAACTTCCGGCCGACGGCATAGGAGAGGGCGGAGACCTTGTAGACGACGACCATCGGTATCTCTAAGAGCGCCGCTTCCAGGGTGGCCGTTCCCGAGGCGACCATCGCCGCGTCGGCGACGGCCACGACATCGTAAACCCCGTCTCGGATGACATTGACCGCGACGGGAAACTGCCGGAGGATATTCCGGACGAAATCATGATCGAGCGTTCCGGCCAGCGGCAGGACGAACTGCAGCGGAGAGATCTTTCCCGCCAGGATGCCGCAGGCCCGGAGCATCTCCGGTAAAATCCGCGCCACCTCGGACCGGCGGCTGCCGGGGAGGATGCCCACAGTGATTGCATCATCCCGCAGGCCGAAGCGGTTGAACGTCTCCTGCCGCGAATATGTTTTCCTGACTTCATCCAGGAGCGGGTGGCCGACAAAGGTGACGTTCACGCCGGCCTCCCGATAGAAGGCCTCCTCAAAAGGAAGGATCACGGCCATCCGGTCCACCGTTTTCTTGATCGTTGCGATCCGCCCCTTTCGCCAGGCCCAAACCTGGGGGCTGATGTAGTAGAGAACCGGGATTCCGCGGCGCCTGGCGGCCCGAGCGAGAGGGAGGTTGAAGTCCGGATAGTCGATCAGGATGACAAGATCGGGTCGCTTTTCCTTGAGAGAAGCCTTCAGGCGGTGCATGACCCGGAGGATCGTGGCGAGTTTGAAGACCACCTCGGTCAGTCCCACGACGGCCATATCGGCGGCGTCGGCAAAGAGATCCACCCCTGCCGATTTCATCCGCTCACCCCCCACGCCGTAAAAGGAGAGTTCCTGTCCTTTTTCTTGCATCGCCCGGACGAGATTCCCGCCATGCAGGTCGCCGGAGGCCTCTCCGGCCACGATCATGATCCTTTTGTGGTTCACGTCTGCACCCGACCTCTCGCGGACGACCCGTCGGGAAGGGAGACCGGGGGCACGGGCTTGGGTTCAAGCGAATCAAGGCGGGTGCGGTTTTGCTTGATGGCGTCATTGATTTGCAGCGCCAGCTCGAGGGCGTCTCTGCCGTCCTTTCCCGACACGGGCGGGGCCGTCCGGCCGGACACGGCCCGGACGAAGGCGCGGATCTCCTCCTCCAACGGGTCCTGCCGCTTCACCTCCACGGGATTTTCCGCGATCGTTACGGTCCCATCCGCGCCCACTCTCCTCCTCAGAGAAACCAGTTCCCGCTCCTGGTAGTCCACGGCATGGTATCCATCGAGGCCGAAGAACCGGATCTTCTGCATGATCTTTCCGGTGACCCGGCTCGCGGTGATGTTTGCGACACAGCCGCTCGCGAAGGTCAGGCGGGTGTTGGCGATGTCCACCTTGTCCGAGAGGACCGACACCCCTACGGCGTCTACGTTCTCGACGGGGGAGTTGACGAAATGGAGGATGATGTCGAGGTCGTGGACCATCAGATCCAGGATCACATCCACATCCGTGCCGCGTTCGAAAAAAGGGTGGAGGCGGTGGGATTCGATGAAGAGGGGCTTTCCCATCACGGTGCCGAGGGCCGCGACGGCCGGGTTGAAACGCTCGACGAAGCCGATCTGGAAGATCAGCCCTTTCGCCTCGGCCAGGGCGATCAGTTCGTCTGCCTCGGCGAGTGTGGCGGCGATCGGTTTCTCCAGCAGGACGTCTACCCCTGCCTTCAGGAAGACCGAGGCGACCTCGTAATGGGCGCCGGTCGGGACGGCGATGCTCACGGCATCGACCTTTCCCAGAAGCCCGCGATAATCGGTGAGAATCTCGCAATCGCAGCCTTCCGCCGCCTTCCGGGCGTGCTCTTCCACCACATCGGCGACGCCGACGATCAGACAGCCCGGCATTTTCTGATATTTCTGCAGGTGGTACCGGCCCAGATGGCCGGTTCCCACCACACCGATTCTGATTTTCTCCATGGATCAAGACCTTTGCACGCGCCGTATTTCAACGGCAGATCCCCCGTTCCGATTTTCGGATGAAATCGAGGAACTGCCGGACCTCGGGCAGGTCTTCCACCACCTCTTCGACCTTTTTGATTGCCGCGGAAAGGAGCAATGAGGAACGGAAAACGATCCGGTAGGCCTCCTTGATGGCCCCGATTGTCTCGTCGGTGAACCCCCGCCGCTTCAGGCCGATCATGTTCAAACCGTAAAGCTTGGCGAAGTTGCCTGAGGCTATGACGAAGGGGGGGATGTCCTTGGTCACCGCCGAAGCGCCGCCGATGATGCAGTGGGCGCCGATCCGGGTGAACTGGTGGACGCCGGTCAGGCCGCCGATGATCGCGAAGTCCTCCACATGGACGTGGCCTGCAAGGTTTGCCGCATTGGCCATGACGATGTGGTTGCCTAACTTGCAGTTGTGGGCGACATGACAGTAGGCCATCAGCAGATTGTGGTCCCCGATGATCGTGACGCCGATGTCGGAGCTGGTGGCCCGGTTTATCGTGACGTACTCCCGGATCGTGTTGTGGCTGCCGATGACGACCCGCGTTTCCTCTCCCCTGTACTTCAGGTCCTGCGGGGCGCCGCCGATAGAGGCGAACTGGGAAATGCCACACCCCTCGCCGATGTCCGTGCGGCTCTCGATCACCACATGGGGGCCGATGACCGTGTTTTTCCCGATATGGACGTCGGGACCGACGATGCTGTACGGTCCGACCTCGACCCCTTCCTCAAGCGTCGCGTCGGGGGAGATAAATGCTGTTGGGTGTATATTCATGACGGTCCCTTCTCTAATTTTTCCTCCAGCGCCGCCACCCGCCGCTTCAGGGCGGCGAGGGTCCCCCGCATCTCCGGCAGCTTCGGGAGGCAAGCCTCCAGCTTAAGCCATTCCCTGTGGGGCATGTGGGGCGTGCCGGCGACGACCTGGAGCGGAGGGATGTCTTTGTGGACCCCCGACCGGGCGGCCACCATGACATGATCCCCGAGCCGGATGTGGCCGACGAGACCCGCCTGACCGCCGACGACGACCCCCTTTCCTAACTGCGTGCTGCCCGAAATTCCGACCTGGGCGACGATGACGGAATATTCCCCGATCACCACATTGTGGGCGATCTGGACGAGGTTGTCGATCTTCACCCCCCGCTGAATCCAGGTCCTGCCGAGGGCGCCGCGGTCGATGGTCGTATTCGCCCCGATCTCGACGTCGTCGTCGATCTGGACGTAGCCGATCTGGGGGATCTTGATGTTTTCCTGGCCCGGCCGGGCGAAGCCGAAGCCGTCGCTCCCGACGACGACGCCGGCATGGAGGACGACCCGTCGGCCGATCAGGCAGCGGCGATAGACGGTGACGCAGGGATAGAGGATGGAGGCCTCCCCGACGGCGGCATCCCGGCCGATGAAGACTCTCGGGTAGAGCACCGCCTTTCTCTCGATGCGCGCCCCGCGGCAGATGTGGACGCCGGGATAGACAACGGCCTCCGGCGAGACGTCGGCCCCCGCCTCGATGCGCGCATGTTCGCTGATTCCCGCTGTCTCTTCCTCCTCAGGATGGAAGAGGGCCAGCAGACGGCCAAGGGCGATATAGGGGTCAGCGACGATAACGAGGTTTTTCCCCGCGCAGACCGTTGAGGGGGCGACGAGGATCGCGCTTGCGCCGGTGGTTTCGAGTTTCTTCCGGTACTTCGGGTTGGCCACGAAGGTCAGATCCCCTGCGCCGGCTTCGTCGATCCCCCGGATCCGCTCGATTGAGACCCCGCCGTCGCCGCTGACGTCTCCGCCTAAAAACGCGGCGATCTCGTTTAATGTCTTATTCAACTTTTATTCCCTGTTACTTCTTGGGTTTGTACGCCTTGTTGAACTCCTCGATCACCCGTTTCGTCAGGTCATTCTCCTTCGCGTAATAGGCGAGGGGGATCGCGCTGATGTCGATGATCGTAGTGTATTTTTCTTTCTCGCCGATGGTCTGGACAAGCTTCAGGATCTCGGGGACCATTTTCTTGGACAGATCCTGATCCTTGACCTGGAGCTCCTCATTGGAATCCTTGACCAGGAGCTGGTAGTCCCGGAATTTCTTCTGGTAGGCCAGCTCCTTCTCCTTCACGGCCTCTTCCTTGAGAAGCGGGCGCTGCTTTTCCAGCTCATCCTTGAGCTTCTTGAGTTCGGTTTCCCTATCCTGGATGGCCGCCTTGTTCTTCTCGAACACCTTCTTGAAATCCTCGGAAGCCTTTTTGCCGGCGCTGGAGGTGAGCATGACCTCCCGGATATCCACGAACCCCGTCTTTTCGTTTGCCAAGACCGGGGTTACCGTTAGCGCCAAGGCCATCATCAAAACACCCGCCACGATTAAACCATGTCTTTTCATCAATCCATCCCTTTCCGTAACCATTAAGTATTTTCGTAACAGACAGAAAGCCGCGGGGCCTTCCGTCTTTCCCTACATGAACATCCCGATCGTGAATTCCCACCGGCTGGGGGATTCATCTTCCTTCCTGTCGAGGACATATCCCCATTCCAGACGGAGCGGGCCGATGGGCGAATACCACCGGATGCCGACCCCCGCCGTCCTCCTCATATCGCCCAGGTGATAACCGCTCTCCCAGGCATTGCCGGTGTCAAAGAAGACAAGCCCCTTCATCCCGGCGTTCTTGATCAGCGGGAAGAGATACTCGGCATTGAAGTTCAACATCGTGAGGCCGCCGATGACGTCCCCCGTGGCGGGGTCTTTCGGTCCCACTTGTCTCAGTCCGCGAAGGGAGTTGATCCCTCCGAGGTAGTACCGCTCGAAGATCGGGACCTCCTTCCCCTGGTTGCCCTTCATGGCGCCCATCCGACCGCGGACCCCGAAAACGGTGTCCAGGGGCAATTGGAAGAACCAGGCCGAGCTCACCCCGTACCGGGTGTAGCTGACGTTGCCCATGAATGGACCGCCGGTATATTCCACCGAGGCGCTGTTCTTCGACCCCGTGGAAGGGAATATGATATCGTCCGTCGAGTCCCGGGTCAGATTGACGGTGCCGCCGCTGCTAGTCGTTTCCCCCTCCTGTTTCTTGACGTAATAGGAGGCCGTATCCTGGATGTCCTTCACGTTGTCGATCGCGAACCGGTAGCCGACATAGGCGGTGACGTACGGCCAGAGGGGGTAGCCGAAGGTCGCGTTGAATCCCTTGGAGTCCAGGTTGTAAGAGTCGTATTCCCGGTAGAGGTTCCAGAGATCGAACTTGCTCCAGAGGGGCATGTCGAAGAGCCAGGGCTCGGTGAAGGAAACATCGTAGAGGGTGGAGCGGGAGCCGAGGCTCGCCTTGAAGCTCAGGGTCTGCCCCCGGCCGAAGAGGTTCTGCTCGGAGACCTGGGCCGAAACGATGGCATGGTCCAGGGCGCTGTATCCGGCGCCGATGCTGAAGATCCCCGTCGGCTTCTCCTTGACGCGGATGTTCACGTCCGTCAGGGTTTCGTCGGGGCCCTTTTCGGCCTGAAAGTCGATCTCCTCAAAGTAGCGCAGCCGGTTCAAGGCCATGTAGCTTTTCTTGAGCTTGGTCCGGCTGTAGAGATCCCCTTCGACTACGGAGAGCTCCCGGCGGATGACCTTGTCGCGCGTCTTGGTGTTGCCGGTGATGTTGATCCGGTTGAAATAGACCAGCTTCGCCTTTGCTATTTCATAAGTAACGTCGACGGTCTGGGTTTTCTCCTGGGGTTCGGTGCGGGGAACGACGTCGGCATTCGCGTAGCCCTCGTCGTTGCAGGCCTGTGTCAGGACATCCATGTCCTTCATGACCGCTTCGCGGTCGTAGAAGTCCCTCTTGGTGATCTGGAGTTTCGCCAGCAGGTCTGTCCGGGAGGTCTTGAGTTCGTCGCCTGCGATCGTCACCTTGCCCACGCGAAACTGTTTTCCCTCCGAGACGGGGATCTTGACGGTTATCCCGTCCTGGTCATGGGCGATGACCGGCTCGCCGACCTGGGCGTTTATGAAACCGTTGTTCAGATAGAAGGCATTGATCTTGCCCACGTCCTGCTTGAGCTGATCCTTCTTTAGGACGCCGGAATCGGTGAAGAAGTGGAAGATCCCCCATTCGTTCGTGGTCATCATGTTCTTGAGTTCCTTTGTCGTGAAGGTCCGGTTGCCCTCGAACGTGATGTTCCGGATGTAGAGCTTTTCATGTTCGACGATGCTGACGTTGATGCTGACGTCCCTTTCGCCCTCCTTCGCGATGTCGTAGCGGATCTCGGCATTGTAGAACCCCTTGCTGTCATAGAGGTCCTTGATCTTTTCCATGTCGGACTTGAGTTTCTCGGGGTTTACGGTCTGCCGGCTCCGGACGGTCATGACGCTCTCGATGTCGTCCTTCTTGAGGGCCTTGTTTCCCTTGATCCGGATTTCCGTGATCATGGGTTTCTCCACCACGATGAAGGTGATCGCCTTTCCCTCGGGGGCGTCCGTCAGCTCCGCCGTGACGTCGTCGAAATACCCCATTTTGAAGATGGTCTTGATATCTTCGGAAAGGTCCGTATCGGTGAAAATATTGCCCGGCATGCTCTTGAGTCCCTGGCTGATGGCAGTGCTCTCGATCTTGCGGTTGCCCTTGAATTCGACGCGGGCGATCCGCTGCTCGGTGGCGATCCTGTTCATGATGTCCATCCGGAGCTGGGTCAGAATGGCGTCCAGGTTCTCCCGGCCACGGCCCTGAACGAAGACCCCCGGCATTAACTTCACGTCGCGGACATCGATCAGACGAACATCCACGCTGATCCGGTCCCCGAATTCGGAAATGCTGCCCGTGATGGTGTAGAAGGCGTCCGTTTTCCGTCCCACTTCGAGAACGAGTGTGTCGTCGAGGCGCTTTCCTTCGGTGGCGGCAGTGATCGTTTCCCTCTCGACAAGCCGGATATTTTTCGATTTCAGAAGTTCTGTGGCGATACCCCGGTAAACGGTTTCCCGGAGATCGGCGGCGCTTCCGGGAATGTTGCTGTAGACCTCAAAGGGGAAGAGCGCTACCTTCTTGATGTTTTCTGCCGCTGTTCCCGTGGCCGGCCAGAAGAGAATCATGGCCAGAAATGTCGCGATGCCTGCAAAAAACAGCTTTCTATTCACGGGCGTACATCCTTCCGTCACGCAGACCGATTTGACGAGTCATGCGGTCTGCAAGTGATTGGTTGTGCGTGACCACGATCAGCGTGATCCGCCTGGTTTGATTCAAATCAATTAAGATGTCTTCTATCTTTTTCCCGGTTTCCGTGTCAAGGTTTCCTGTAGGTTCATCCGCGAGGAGGATCTCCGGCTCCAGGATGAGCGCTCTGGCGACGGCGACCCGCTGCTGTTCCCCCCCGGAGAGCTCGCCGGGTTTGTGGGTGATTCGTTCGCCCAGCCCCACCTCGTTCAGGATAGCCGCAGCCCGCCGTTTTGCCTCCGCTTGAGGGACCCGCTGGATCAGGGCGGGCATCATGGTGTTCTCCAGGCTGCTGAACTCGGGCAGCAGGTGATGAAACTGGAAAACGAAGCCGATCTTCCGGTTCCGGAAGGCGGCCAGCTTCTGTTCAGGCCAGGTGTAGACGTCCGCCCCGTCGAAGAGCACGGCGCCCGACGTCGGACGGTCGAGGGCGCCCAGGATATGGATCAGCGTGCTCTTCCCGGCGCCTGAGACCCCGACGATCGACAGGGACTCCCCATCGGCGATGTCAAGATCGAGCCCCTTGAGGACCTCGATTTTTTGCCCGTCCTTGATGAATGTCTTGAAAAGATTCTTGATCTGTATCATGCGCCTTTCCCAAATGCCCGCCGGGAGATCCCTTCGGCCTTTTCACTCGTATCGCAGCGCCTCCGCCGGGTCAAGGCGGGAGGCCCGCCAGGAGGGATAAATCGTCGCGAGAAAGCTGATCAGCATCGTTCCTAAGATGATGATCCCCACGTCGCCGTAGTTGACCTGCGAGGGGAGCTCGTTTAAGTAATAGACATCGCCGGGAAGGATCTTGAAGCCGAACAGTTTCTCCACGAAGCGGGAGAGAAACTCCAAATTGAAGGCAACAGCGAGCCCGGCGAGACAGCCGAAGAAGGTGCCGATTGTCCCCACGACGAGCCCCTGAAAGATGAAGATCTTCATGATGCCGCCTCTTGTCGCGCCCATCGTTTTGAGGATGGCGATGTCCTTGTTTTTTTCCATGACGATCATGATCAGCGCGCTGATGATGTTGAATGCCGCGACCAGGACTATCAGGGAAAGGATGATGAACATCACCCGCTTCTCCAGTTTCAGCGCCGAGAAGAGGTTCCTGTTCATCTCCATCCAGTTCCGGCCCCAGTAGGGGTAGCCCAGCTTCTTTTCTATCGCCTTGGCGATCCGGTCGGCCTTGTAGATGTCATCGACACGGATCTCGATCCCGGTCACCGTGTCGCCCATGTTCAGGAATTCCTGGCAGTTCTTGAGGGAGATGTAGGCAAGTGTCGAGTCGTATTCATAGAAGCCGGACTCGAAGATGCCGACCACGACAAATGGCTTCATCCGGGGGACCATCCCCATCGGCGTGGAGACCCCGGCGGGGGAGATGACGTAAACCGTTTCGAAGAGGAACACCCCCAGATTCTTTGCCAATTCGCGGCCGATGAGGATCCCGGGGAGTCCGGCCAACTCCGGCTTCAGCCCGGGGATCCTCTGTTCCCCCTCCTTCAGATAGTCGAGTTTTCCCTCGCTGATCTTTCCCAGGTTGATCACCTTCAGGGCGTCCTTTATGGAGAGACCCCTGAGCACGATGCCGGTCACGTTGCTGCCATTTTTCAGCATCGCCTGGCTGTAGATGAAAGGGGTTGCAGCGACGACGCCGGGGACGCCGGAGACCCCCTGCATGACCCGGGGATGATTCCGCATTGCGCCGCTGTATTCCATGAGGATGATGTGGGAATTGATCCCCAGGATCTTGTTGCGCAGGTCGTTTTCAAAGCCGTTCATCACGGCGATGACGATAATCAGGGCCGCGACTCCCAGGAAGATCCCGGCAACCGAGATGAAGGTGATGATGGAAACGAACACCTGTTTCCGTTTCGCCCTCAGGTAGCGCAGGCTTATGAAGAGTTCATAGGACATCATTGATCATTTTCCACCGCGGTTGTTGATTCATCCCGGGCGCCTTCCCGCTTCCGGAGGAGCGGGAAGAGGATCACGTCCCGGATTGACGCGGAGTCGGTGAAGAGCATGACGAGCCGGTCGATTCCGATCCCTTCCCCCGCCGTCGGCGGCATCCCGTACTCGAGGGCGCCGATGTAGTCCTCATCCATCTCATGGGCCTCCAGATTGCCGGCCTCCCTTTCCCTGAGCTGCATCTCAAAACGCTGGCGCTGATCGACGGGGTCGTTGAGCTCGGAGAAGGCGTTAGCGATCTCCTTTCCGTAGATATAGAGCTCGAAGCGGTCGGCCAGCGAGGGGTCAGCCGCGTTTCGCCGGGAGAGGGGCGAGACGTCCACGGGGTAATGGGTTACGAAAGTCGGCTGGACCAGGTTCTTCTCCACCGTTTCGTCGAAGACGGCCATCAGCACCTTGCCGGGGGGGTCGCTTTCTTTCACTTCGATCCCCAGCTTCCGGGCGTGGTCGGCCATTTTGGCATGATCATCGAGAACTGCCGCCTCGACGCCGCCGATCTCAACGACGGCATCCCGGACCGTGACCCGCCGCCAGGGGGGCGTCAGGTCGATCTCCTGACCTTGGTAGCTGAACCGGAGCGAACCGAAAAGATCCCGGCCAACGGAGGTGAGGAGCTCCTCCGTCATGGCCATCAGGTCTTCATAAGTCGCGTAGGTCTGGTAGAACTCCATCATCGTGAACTCGGGGTTGTGGAAGGTGGAGATCCCCTCGTTCCGGAAGTTCCGGTTGATCTCGAAGACCCGCTCCATTCCTCCGGTGATTAGCCGCTTGAGGTAGAGCTCGGGTGCGATCCTGAGAAAGAGATTCATTCCCAGGGCGTTATGAGAGGTCTTGAAGGGACGGGCGACGGCGCCGCCGGCCTTGGGCTGCATCATCGGGGTCTCCACCTCGAGAAAGTCCCGCTCCTCCATGAAGCGGCGGATGAGGCTGATGATCCGGCTCCGCTTGTGGAAGACCTGCCGGACCTCGGGATTGACGATCATGTCGAGGTGGCGCTGTCGGTAGCGGATCTCGATGTCCGTAAGGCCGTGCCACTTTTCCGGCAGGGGGCGGAGCGATTTGGAAAGCAGACGGAGGCCGTTCTCCTCCACGTCAATGGTCAGTTCACCCGTTTTTGTTTTGAAGACCCGCCCGGCGATCCAGACGATGTCGCCGATGTCGAGTTTCTTGAAAAGCGAAAAGGCCTTCTCCCCCAGCTGGTTTTTGCGGAGGAAGGCCTGGAGCCGGCCCTTGCGGTCCTGGATGGTGATGAAGGCGCCCTTGCCGAAGTCCCGGACGGCCATCAGCCGTCCCGCGAGGGTGAAGCGTTCCGTCACCTTTTCCAGCGCCTCGGGGTCCGTCTGTCCGAACCGCGCGCTGATCGCGGCCGTCGTCTCACCGACGCGGACGTCGTTGGGGTAGAGGTCGATCCCGTCTGCCTTCAGGGATTCGATCTTTTCCCTGCGTTTTTTCAGTAGTTCACTTTCTTCCATAGATGCGCTGCCCCGTTCAGTTTCAATATAGAGCGAATTTGACTATATTTTTTTCCAGTATTAGTCAAGCATGAATTATAGCTGCAGGGTAAAACGGGGATGGCTGGTCCGCCAATTTTTACATTGCGGCCAGGGAGCAAGTTGTGTATGATCGGCCATCATTACGTTTTATGAAAGGGGTAGGGCATGATCAACAAGGCGATCCTGGTGGGCAGGCTGGGGGCCGATCCGGAGGTGAGATACACGCCGGACGGTGCGATGGTGACCAATTTTCGGATAGCGACGGACGAACAGTGGAAGGATAAGAACGGCGAGAAGGTGCAGAAGACCGAGTGGCACCGGATCGTGACCTTTGGGAAGCTGGCGGAGATTTGCGGCCGGTACCTGAACAAGGGGAAGCTGGTCTATCTGGAAGGCCGCATCCAGACCAAAGCCTGGGATGACAAGGAGGGGGTCAAACGCTACACCACCGAGATCGTTGCGTCCAACATGCAGATGCTCGACTCGAAGGGCCAGAAGGGAGCCGATTCAGGGCAGGAAGGACCACCGCTTCCGCAGCCCGGGGCGGAGGGGCCTTTGCCGGAGGATGACGTCCCCTTCTAAGAGGCTGTTGAAAAACGCCCATCTGCTGCGTTCCCTCATCCTTCGTCGCTGCGACGTACACAGAAGTACGTCTCACTCCTCAGGATTTCGGCGGTCTTGCATCCGGGCATTTTTGAACAGCCCTTTTTCAACAATGTTCTAAAGGGGGCTCAGGGCTTCTTCTCATCGAGCTTCTTTTCGGCGGTGGGCGTGACGTCGATTTCGTCCGGCTCACGGTTGGCTTTCTTGAAGTTCTTGATGCCCCGGCCGAGCGCACTCCCTATCTCGGGGAGTTTGCCGGCGCCGAAAATGATCAGGATGATCACCAGGATGACCAGCAATTCAGGCATGCCTAATCCGAACATAGTTTTACACCTTCTTTCAGGATTTTCTTGGCTGTCATCTTAGATCATCGGTCGGGCATTGTCAAACATTACTTCTGGCGGCTTCGTAAAAAGTCCAAGACCTCCCTCCGCGGCCTTTTCCGGCAGGCGCAGGTGGATGACTTGGCCGCTCTTTCCCAGGTTTCCCAGAGGCTTTCCCTGGAAAGTGAGATGGAGTCCCCCTGCATTTCCGATATCCAGTTGGAAATGGTCAGAGGCCGTCCGCTCGATTCTGTCCCCCGGCCTGAGTAGGGCCTCGTAGGGGGCGCCCCTGTCTGCCGTGATCCGGATCCAGGTGAGTTCGTGGGCTTCGATGACGAGATTATGCATCTTCCCCCCCGCAGTCAAGGCCGGCCGGCCGGCCGTTTCTGCTGCAGCAGGCATGGAACCTTCCGTCGATGCCTGGGCGGGAGTTTCCGGGGCTGAAGGCAGCGGGGCCGGCGGGATCGTTTTTCCGGACTGGTCATAGAGAAAAAGTGCATAGACCAGGATGCCGGCGACGATCACGGCGGCAAGGCTCAGAAAAAGGAACGGGTAACGCCGGTTATTTTCCGGCCAGGGTTTCTGAACCTCAGGCTCCTTGCTGCACGGCTTCAGGCTTTCCAGATATCTCTCATAGCGGTTCAGAAAAGGCTTTTCGTCAACCCCGACAGCATGGGCGTACTTGCGGATGAAGTTTCTCGCATAGATGGGGGGCGGCAGTCGGTCGAATGCCCCGTTCTCCACTGCCGCAAGGTTGACCAAACTGACGCGCGTCGCCTGGAAGACGTCCTTAAGCGAGAGTCCGCGGGCCTCCCGGGCTGCCTTCAGATCCTGGACAGCCTCGATCGGCAGCTCGGTTGTCTTCCCCGCAGCCGGTAGATCTTCCTTTTCCTTCATTGTATTCACGTTCCCATGTAAGTTACGGATACGATTAGCACCATTCTTCCGGTCGCGCAATAGAAAGATGACGGCTTTACCGACTTTTTTACGAGAGCAGCAGAGATAACGGCGCACCCGGCGGGTATGGTCAATTTCTCCTGGTTTTTTATCCGCTTTTGTGCTGGTATGGTCACTCCACTATCTCACATGGTGTGAATATGACTATGAACAATTACCGACAGTTCATCGAAACTGTAGCCGGTGAGGCGGGAACTCTCCTCCGGGGCAGGCTCCACAACCGCCATATCGTCCATTACAAAGGGGAGATCAACTTGGTCACGGAGGCGGACCGGCTCTCCGAGGCGCTGATCATGGAGAGGATCCGCAACGCGTTTCCCGGCCATGATATCCTGACGGAGGAATCCCCCGAGACCGCGAACGGCTCAGGCTTTCGGTGGATCGTCGATCCGCTCGATGGGACGACGAACTATGCCCACGGCTATCCGGTCTTCTGCGTCTCCATCGCCTTGGAGGTGGAGGGGGTGATCCGCCTCGGCGCCGTCTATAACCCGTTGGCGGAGGAGTTGTTCACGGCTGAAAAGGGGGAGGGCGCCTTCCTGAACGGCCGGCGTCTTGCCGTTTCCCGGACGGCGAATCTCAAAGGAGGGCTTCTCGCAACCGGCTTCCCCTACGACATCCGGGAGGATAGAAACAACAACATGAATTACTTCAAGGCGATGGCCATGAATGCCCAAGCAATCCGCCGGGCCGGTTCCGCCGCTCTCGATCTGGCCTACGTGGCGGCGGGCCGCTTCGACGGATTCTGGGAACTGAAGCTCATGCCCTGGGACACCGCGGCCGGATGGCTTCTTGTCTCCGAGGCCGGCGGTGTCGTAACGGATCTCTGTGGCGGTCCTTATGGCCTCTTCTCTCCGCACATCCTTGCCTCCAACGGCCTCATCCACGAGGAGATGGTCGGCATCATGATAAAAACTGATCCCCTCGACGCCCAATAGGATCGAACTCCGCATCGACTTTCCCGAAAAAAGTCTCGTTTTTCTCTCCCCCGCAGGCCGAGGTGAAGAAGATCACCGTCCGGACTGAATAGCCGGGCGTTTTATCCCCCGGGAGGCTCCCCTCCGGGGGTTTTTGATTCTCCATATCGCCTTTTTTACGGAGCCGTTTTTTTCAGCAGGCGGTCAGTTGAATCAACGCCTTTCTCGTTCTCGGACCGTCGAATTCACAGAAGAAAAGCGATTGCCATGTTCCCAGGACCAGCCTGCCGCTCTCGATGAAGACCGTCTGGGACGCCCCGAAAAGGGAGGCCTTGATGTGGGCGGCGGCGTTACCCTCCGCATGCCGGTAGCGGTCGGAAAGCGGTACGATCCGGTCCAGCGCCGCAAGGATATCCCGCGGGACGTCCGGATCGGCGTTTTCATTGATCGTGACTGCCGCAGTCGTGTGGGGGATGAAAACACGGCAGAACCCGTTTTTGACACCGCTTTCACTGACCGCGGCCGCGACGCGATCCGTGATGTCGATCATTTCGACACTGGCCGTCGTCCTGATGGTGAATGACGTCATTGCTTTTCTCCTTTGAATCCGTTGAATCCGTCTTCGATTAATGCCTCATGGAGCCGCAGACCAATCTCCAGTCCGCGGTCGATGAAGTCGGGTCCGTATTCGCGACCCGTCGCCGTCCGGAAGCTCTCCCGGATCTTTCGGATTCCCTCGAGTCCCGGGAGAAACCGGGGCAGGAGGGTCTGCAGCGGTATTCTGCGGGGAATGATCATGGCCCAAATGGTTTCCGTGAAGTTGTCCGGTCCCCAGCGGAACTTGTCCGCATCGTAGAGGGCGT